>JBCCFC010000413.1:0-10024 GCA_039029935.1 Chloroflexota bacterium | reverse complement strand
CCCCCCTCCCTCATGGCAAGTTTTCGGTTCGGATAGGTTCTTATTTTCATCAGTTTTTGGTCTTGACAATGGGGGGCACTATAGCTATCACTAGCCCACCCTACGCAACAGCATTGCCGTACATTGACACACAACGATTAAGCCTTGTCTGGTTAGGACTTTGCCAACCCAATCAACTCAGACATCTTGAAGCCGAGTTAACAGGAAGTCGGGAAATATCGGGAAAAAATAAAACACAGTGGAAACAACGTTTGCAAGAAAATGAAGACCATCTTACAGGTGCGCCCTATAAGCTCTGTATGGATTTAGCCAATGCCCTGACAGACGATGATGGATTCCGTCGTCAGGCGGTTCCATTGCTCATGTATCGATATTTTTATAATATGCGAGAAATGTTTGAGCAAGTAAAATTGATTACAAAGAAAGAGGCTCCTTTTGCCCTTGTGGTTGGTCATAATCGGACAACGCTTGGCGGTAAAGTTTTTGATCTTGATACGCCTGCTTATCTGAAAGAGATTGCCGAAGCATGTGGCTGGCAACATATCGAGAGTTATCCGCTACAGACCTATCAACGATATGATATACACAAAACAAATTCAGTTAAATTAGAAACGCTGTTAGTCCTGAACAATGTATAAAAAGGAGTAACATCTCGTGGAATTTTCACTGCATCCCAATGTCTACGCAACAAATGTTCGTCCGTATGCCATTCACTATATTGGGCATCAGGGAAAAATGTATGGCTATGTGGATAACACCATCTTTGAACAGTTGCTTCATATAAAGCTAAACGCATAACAAAATACGTATCTTTTCGTGAATATTTTATCTACATCTGTTCAGTGGCATACTCCCCACGTGGCACACGGAAATAAAACCAAAAAAGTGACGCGCTACCAATTGCCAGACACATGCCAACGAGGAAAAGCCCTTTATAGCCAGCAATCGGAATGAGGTAGCCACCACCCAGAGCCATTGAAGAAAAGCCCATGCCCATTGCCATTGATGTTACGCCGGACATGGTTGAACGCCATTTGGGTGCAACAATCTCCATATGGATGACATTGACGGTGGAGCGGGCAATCGAAAGGGCGGCAATAACGCCCATGAAGCCGATGCCCACAGCAATCCAGTGGGGGACCATCGCCATCAGGAGCAGGCTGGTGGCGGTTCCCAACGTGCCTATCACAACGGTGGTGACACGCCCCAAACGCAGCACCATGTATGGGGCAATGAGTGCGGCTGGCCCAGCCATCAATTGGCCGATTGCGGCCAATAATCCAATACGCTCTGTGGCAACGCCCATCTCCGTATCGAGGTATACATTAAAGAATGAACGGGCTGCACCTTCACCCGACATGCGTAAATAGGCGACGACCGAGAGAATGGCAATCAGCATATAGACACTGGAGACATTTTCAGTGGGTTGATCTTTGCCTGTCCTTTGCTTTGTCTTGTTTGCAGTGTTTCCTGCATCTTTGTCTTTTGAACCAACCTCATTACCCAGCGAAATATCGGTGGTGGTCATGAGCGCAAAAATGCCTGGAATCAACATTGCTCCGGAGACAAAGAGTGGATAGCGATAGGGCGATGGGTCATCCAAACTCACGGACAGCAATGAGGCGAATATGCCTGGCATAACGCCACCCATCAGACTACCGACAAAGCCAGCCACGGGTGACAGGGCAACTTGGAGAGAAAAGGCCAAATCGCGCTCTTCATGTTTGGTCGCAGCGGTGAGTGCGGGGTATGTATTCACAATAAAAAAGGCAAACCCTGCACCTGTCATGGCCCTTGCGATGAGGATTCCCACCTCTTGGAACCTGCTTGGCAATGTCTCTGCCATTGGTAACAACGATGTGCTGACGGTGAGCAAGAACACGCCCAATACCATGACACGGCGGCTACCAATGCGTCGCCCCACAATGCCCGCGGGGAGCGAGAAGCTGGCAAAGGCAAGGGCTGTGCTTGCGTTGACGATGCCAATAAATTCGGTGCCATAACCCAGCCGCAACAGATAGAGGTTGAGCAGAACAGTGACAACACCGAGGTAGCTGATGCCAATCAGAAATGAGAGGAAAAGATAGATGCGCACATCATGGTTGAAATTGCGCATGGTTTGCCAATATGAAGATAGCATAAAATAAGTCTTATTTTGTCAAAAAAGAAAGATTGGTCCAATAGAATTGAGATTATCTTCAATCTCGATTCTATTGGACCAATCTAAAATCGTATAGGATAGGATGAGCGTGATTTTACGACAAGAACACCATATCAAACGGTTGAATCTCCATGCGCATACGTGTCTTGGTCACATGCAGTACATCATCAAGCCGCAAAAAGTCTTTCTGGCTGATAACAAAAATATAGGGATTACCACCCTCGAAAAACCCTTCCAGATTGATGCTGGGGTCGTTGGCATCATACCCAGCACTGCTGCCACCATCCAAAATCTCCCAATAGTTGGTCAAGTTGCCCTTGTACCAATGCTTGAGCACTTTGCGGAATAGATAGGGAAACAGCTCATACTTTTCTGTGATATCATCTAGCGAGTTAACCGTCAACCCATCGGTGGTTTTGTCATAGACCCACAAATTTGGCACTTTGGGGGCAGAACTGCTGGAGGGTTTCTCCATTGCCTGCGCATCTTCATAGGCCAAGCGGCAAGCTTCGACCAATTTATTACGCAGTGATGCGCGCATGGTCATATAAAAATAAGGATAGACCAGCCCTTCACGGAGCAGTTTGTAGTTGATGCTGCTCTTGAGACGGCGAGATAGCTGGGCCACAGACTGCGATGAGCCGTCTCTTGTGCTGGTTGACCCCGCAAACACCCATGAAAGCGGGCGGCCGTTTCGCTCGACATCGTTCGTAACGATAAACCCAGGAATTTCATCCTCATATTTTTCTTCGTAGACAACCTCGCTGCGTCCCTTTTTGACATAGGCTTTATCAATCCATGTGCGTCCCCAGCCACTGCGCCATTCAACTCGTTCGACGCCTAGAATTTGCAGCAATGCCTCTGTCGCCGCATCCCCTAACGCTAATGGTTGCTTGTGAGACCCCGACTTTGGTCTATCCACGCCATCCTTGCTGCTCGATTTAAGTGTTGACGGTGGTCGTGCTGGCGGCGGCGAGTAGTGTGTTTCCAATGCATCCACGCCCTGTAAACGTAGCTGCACCACACCCTCATTTTCTTCCATGTTTTCCAGCAATTCCTCGCGATTTTCCGTGATAATCTTGTCCCAATTCTTTGGGTTGCTCGCCCGAAATTTGAGCGAGTCGCCATCGGGCGATTGGCCGACGACGTGAAAGGTTCCTTTGATCAGTGTGTAGTTCATTGTTTCAGTGTGTACTCCTCAATGTGTACTCCATTGTGAAAGATCGTTATCAATTTGGTCTAAATCGACCAAGACTATATCAACTGCCTGCCAATTTTTACCAGTTGTCAGAGTTGTTGCTTGTTGTTTGATGTTGCTTGCAATCTGTTGCGCCTCTGGTGTCCAGCCACCTCGCGCCATCCCCACATAAAGAACACGCCAGTTACCTTTTTTGGGGACAACAGCATCCGTTTTGCGAATCAACGTTTCGATGATATTTTCTGTCATCTGTTTGGGAGACCATTTGCATTCACCCAAAATCAGCGTCTTCTCCATCTGATTGAGTCCAACCACATCCACTTGGGTCTGCTTATCCCAATAGCTACCCACTTGGTCTGCCAGATAGCGAAGTGTTCCCATCGCACCAGCCCGTAATACCCACTCACGACAAATCTCTTCCCATGTATGCATCCCAATGAACGAGATGAGATGTTCAAGAATGTCAGCCAATGCGGATTCTTGAACACCAAGTGCCAATTGTGCTTGGCGAGAGGCTAGAAAGCGATAGTAAAAACGCAAGTAGGGGTCTGTAATGTGATAACGGCTTTGACGTGAGCGCGGCCCAGCTGTAATTGGTGTTCGTCTCGTAATAAATCCTGCTGATTCCAGTACGGTCACATAGCTGGATATATGACCTTGGGCCAACCCAGTAAAGGTCTTCATCTCTTTTTGTGTACGGTAGCCATTGGCAATCGCACGAAAGATAGCAATATAATTATCGGGTTCGCGTACAAAATCCTGTAGCAGTAGGCGAGGCTCTGCTTGCATCAAATTGTTAGGCGTCAGCAGTTGCTGACGAATATTGTCAGTGATGGACAAGGATGGGTCAACCCGTTCCCAATAGGCAGGGATTCCGCCGAACATGGCATAGAGAGCGACGCGCTCTGCGGCATCATATGGCACATGAGTCTCTGTGTCAAAATAGGTTTTTGTCACCCCAAAGGGTAGTGGTTGCACGTGCAATTGGGCAGCCGCACGACCATACAATGGTGCTTGATAGGCAAGGACATGTCGTTGCATCATGCCCAAGTGCGAACCACAAATGATCAAAAACAAATTGCGCTGTTTGAGCAGATGATCCCAGGTATTTTGAAACAACCCTGCCAGCTCGGGTGTACGCGCCAGCAAATAGGTGAATTCATCAAGAACCAGCGTGAAACGGTCTTTCTCTGCCAAGCGCGCCACTTGTGTCAACGCTTGTTCCCATGATTGATAGGTAAATGTCTCTGGCAACACACCTGTCGGGTTCTCAAACTGATACAATGCCTGTGAAAACTGACGGAGTTGGTCCATCGCGGCGGAGGGTTGCGCTACCCAATAGAGCACGTTGGGAATGTCGTGCGTTTTTAGCCAATGGGTCAACAAACTTGTTTTGCCCACACGACGACGCCCATAGACAATCAACATGGTTGCATCTTGGCGTTGCCAAAGTTGGTTGAGCGTTTGCATTTCCCTTGTTCGACCGACAAATGTGTTCATAGAGAAATAGTATACAGGAAGATTATTATAATTTTAATGTATATTTCTTCCAAACAGACCACATCTCTTGTAGTGTAAAAAAATAAATATGATAGCATCCATTAATGACTTGCGACTGAACAACAGCTTGAGTATAACATTGAGGCATTTGCACCACAACAACAGATTTTGCTTGTTTGCTCTTCACAAAGAGAAACGCCTCTCCTCGATAATGGTATGGAACGTGTAGAACAAACAACGACAAACGCATCATAGTTTATTCTACATGATTATCATACTTTGTTCGACAGACAGGGATGATATGCGGGTGGTAAAATAATAGCATTACATATCAAAATAGTTTAACAAATTCTTTTGTGAGTAATCTTTTTATCTGAGGTGCTAGCATACTTATTCAATTTTTCAGTCTAATAGCCCCTAACAGATTATACAAAATGTATTATAATGCATTTACAGGCTTATAAGGAGAAAATTTTATGCCTAAGACACTTTCACGTCGTTCCTTTTTACAAGTCGTCGGCGGTGGCGCGTCAGCCGTTGCCCTTGCAAGTTGTGTTCTTCCTATGCCCGCAGGACGACAGCCTGCTTCCGAAATAGAGTCGGAAGTCCAAGCGATTTCTGCGCGACAGGGTGAGGTACATGTTCGTCGTAGTCTTGCATCACCAAACAACGACTTAGAAACCTATCGTGAGGCAGTAAAACGTATGAAGAGTTTACCGAGTAGGGATCGACGCAACTGGTTAAACCAAGCAAATATTCATAAAGACTATTGTCCACATGGCAATTGGTACTTTCTGCCTTGGCATTCTGCTTATGTATATTTCCTTGAAGATATTTGTCGGGAATTAACAGGCAACGAATCTTTTGCACTGCCCTATTGGAATTGGACTCTCCGTCCAAAATTCCCAGAGCCTTTTTTACATGGTACTTTAAATGATGACACTCGCTTTCGTACAAACAACATCCCTAAAAGAATAACTGGTCCAGATGTTGTTTATCCCATTCTAACTAGTCCGAGATTTACGACTTTCTCCAATCGTTTAGAAAGTGGGCCTCATAATGGAGTTCATTCGTATATTGGTGGTCATATGGGGCGAATTCCTCTCGCCGCACAAGATCCAATTTTTTGGATGCATCATAATATGGTTGAAAATTGTTGGAGCGATTGGCTTTCCCGAGGACACACAAATACATCTGATCCTAGATGGCTTAATCATCACTTTGACAATCAGTTTGTTGATAGATATGGAAATCTTATTCCTCGTCTTACAGTGGGTGATATTCTGAACAATATCCGACCTCAGTACAGATACGACGCAAAGGTTAATGGGCAGCCGTATACGTCGTCAGACCTAGAAATCCAACCTGTAGAAATTGTCTATAATACTTATAAACAAGTAGAAAGTATAGAACCTGTTGAATTAGCTGTTAATCAGCCAGTTATCAAGCGAATTGAATTGGATACTAATGAACTCAAGTCTGTTCTCACAGATATAGAAAATCAGAACCATCTCGTAGAATTGACACTTGTTGGTGTAAATAATCCAATTGGCAATAACGTGTATATTGAGGTAGCTCTCAACCATGAAAATGAAATCAGAGAGATAGCCTTGGATGAACCTCATTTTGTCGGTACATTGTCATTCTTCATGGACCCGAATCACATGGAGCACGCCGGAGATTATGTCTTTGATATCACCGATGAAATTCGTGAATTGTATGCACAAAATCCACCCCTCGATCTTGTTGATATCGATATTCAGTTTACTGCACGACTTCATCACGAGGATGAAAATGCTCAAAACCAAACAGTGACGATAAATTCTTTGAAAGTGGAATTTCACGAACCAACATAACCACCAGTTAAAGATATACTAAGGAATGGCGATTATTTAACGTACCCTTGTGGTCGCCCCTACAAATGGGTACGTTAAATAATCGCCATTCCTAATCTACTGATGGGTCAAGTGTCATCTGAAATCTTTACTGTTTCGTGAGCGGTAATTGAGAACTTTAGTAGATTGATAGAGCTATTCCACAGAATAGTATCAATTGCCTTATCAAGAAGTATGAATCGTAGACTGTCCTTTTAGGGCGGTGGGTATGTTAACCATCCTGAAAGGACTACGATTTTATGATCTTTGAAAGGGCAATTAGCACAACATATCTATTCAATGAATATACTATATACTGTTTAAACGGCATGAGGGTGTGTTCACTGAATAGGCATTTTTGGGCAAGTATTTCTGTGGCTTAGCCTTCTCAATAGAACAGGGATGTATAGTTGTTAATCAAAAAAATTCAAATATATATTGTTTTGAGTGGTATCTGTTGTTGGATTTTAGCCGGATGTATAATAGAAGACTTGGAAAACAACGCGAATCAAACTCCCTCAATAGATACGGTCAACACAATACAACATGAGGTACAACCGATGGTGTTAAATAACACGCAATTAAAACAACAAATGAATATCGATATGGACTTGGTTGCCATTTCGCCAACGACATTGGTTGTACCAGTCACACAAATAGATAATCGCGATAATATTGGATTTTCGATTGGTCTCTATTTAACTGCTACGGCTATTAACAAAGAAAACATTGTTACAGAACGTCGCCTCTTAGGTTACTTCAATTCATACGCACCCGACAAGCCAGGCCGCTATCTATTTGAGGTTGTTGATGAGCTGAACGAATTACAATCAACCTTTGCGGAATCCGATACAACACTCACATGGGGACTTGATTTTGAACTGGAAATCATGCATGAAGAGAATCTGGGTAAACCATTAGAGGTGGAAATTAGTCCAGTAGAGTGGGAATAAATCTCTTTACATCAATATTAGTTTATCCACAAACGATGCACGGATAAAACAACATTCAAATTTTATCCGTGCATCGCCGCTCACATTCTAATCCACAAGCTCACCCATAAACGCAATCACCGTCTCAATGCCCTTATAAAAATTAGGCAGATAAAACTTCTCATTTGGTGCATGAAGATTGTCATCCGGCAAGCCAAACCCCATCAACACCACTGGTGCTTTGAGATGTGTCTGCATATCCACCACAACTGGAATGCTGCCCCCCTCGACATTGAAGATTGGCTCAACGCCAAAGACACGCTCAAAGGCTCGACCTGCGGCTTGCAGTTCTGGTAGACTGATGGGTGACAGGAAGGCTGGCGACCCTGGACTCGCTTTGACCGAGACCGTGACTGTCTCTGGTGCAAGTGCTTGCAGGTAGGACTCAACCAAGTCAACAATGCGCTTGGGCTCTTGGTTGGGCACAATCCGACAACTGACCTTGGCATGGGCGACGCTGGGAATGACGGTCTTGAAGCCTTTCTCGATAAAGCCGCCCCACATGCCGTTGATCTCCAGCGTAGGACGTGCGCCGATACGCTCTACCACTGTGAAGTCTGGTTCGCCATAGGCGGCAGGTGCGCCACTCTCGTTCAGTAGCTCTGCCTCGCGATAGGGGACCTTTGCCAATGAAGCGCGTTCCTCGTCGTCGAGTACACGTACATTGTCATAGAATCCCGGCACGGTGATATGCCCATCCTTGTCATGCAGCGCGGCCAGCAACTCGCAGAGTGCTTGGTTGGCGTTGTGGATTGCACCGCCATACATGCCGCTGTGCAGGTCCGTCGTTGGTCCTGTCACCGTGATCTCGAAGGTACACATGCCGCGCAGCCCATAGACGAGCAGTGGCTGTGTGGCTGTGAGCATCCCTGTATCTGAGATGAGACAGACATCTGCCGCCAACTTGTCCAAATTGGCTGGCAGATATTTTTTGATGGCTGCACCACCAGATTCTTCCTGCCCCTCAATTAGAAACTTGACATTGACAGGCAACGAACCCGTTGTACTCAGCAGGGCCTCGACCGCCTTGACATGGATAAAAGTCTGCCCCTTGTCATCTGATGAGCCACGTGCATAGAGATTGTCGCCATCCTCGCCCGCTTTGGGACTGGGACGCACACTCGGCTCAAAGGGCGGTGTCTCCCACAGGTCCAGTGGATCGACGGGCTGTACATCGTAGTGACCATAAATCAGGACGGTCGGCTTATCGTCACCAGCATGGAGCCAATCACCGTAGATTAGTGGTGGATTTACCTTCACAGGCTCGTCCTCTTTTGGCTCACTCTCCACCCGAATCATCTCAATATTTTCAACACCCGCCGCTTGCATATTATCGACAAGCCACTGTGCCGCCTTTTCCATGTCATCAGCATGGTCCGTGAGTGTGCTGATGCTCGGAATCGAGAGCCACTCGATCAGTTCATCCAGTTGACGTTGCTTGGCCGCCTGCAGATAGGTTGTTACTTGATTATTCATATGAAACTTCTTCCCATGTACCGCTATCCCATGAGCGCACCATTGCCGATTGCACACAGGCCAGCTTGAAGGCATCCTCAAAACTGGGCGGATACTGATTGTCTTCGACAATGGAGAGCAGGAAGTGATAGGCTTCAATCGCCTTCAGATCTTCATAGCCCATGCCGATGCCATCCCCTGGATTAAAATTCTCAAAGAATGGATATCTGGGTCCGGCAAAGAGCGTGGTATAGCCATCATGCAGCCCATCGTCACCGGGCAAATAGAGTTCCAACTCGTTCATGCGTTCAAAGTTCCACTTAATTGCGCCTTTGGTTCCGTTGACTTCAAAGGACATTTCACATTTGGGTCCAAAGATGGCACGACAGGTTTCAAACGTTCCCTGTACCCCATTTTCAAACTGGACCAACGCACCGACATAATCCTCATTGGTGACTGGTCCGGTTGGGTCGCCTGGCTTGCCCAACGAGAAGTGCGTACCCTCACCAGGGATGGGCAGTGGTCGTTCGTTAATGAACGTATGGCAGTTGCTGACGACGCGCTTGATAGGACCGACAAGCATGTGCGCCATGTCTGCAGTGTGCGACATGATGTCAGCAAGTACACCCGTGCCCGCCATATCCTTGTCAAAACGCCATGAGAGCAGGCTGTATGGGTTACTGCCATACATCGAGAAAAAGCGTCCACGATAATGGGTCAGCTTGCCAATTTTGCCCTCGTCAATCAGCTTTTTGGCATGTTGTACCATCGGTGCCCAACGGTAGTTGTAGCCGACAAACGACTTCACGCCTGCCTCACGTGCCATCGCTGCAATCTGTGTGGT
>JBCCFC010000412.1:0-10054 GCA_039029935.1 Chloroflexota bacterium | reverse complement strand
GACGCGGGTGACTAGACGAATTGGCTGAGATGGGGTATAGTCGTAATATATAACTAAGGAATGACGACTATTTAACCTACGCACGTTCAGTCAGCACGCCCCGTGCGGGTCTAATCCAAATGGGTACGTTATTTAATCGCCATTCCTAATGACTGATCTATTATAAATTTTGCAGCAACCTTATTATTTTATGGGTCTTCGCCAAACGGTGGGTAAAAACCTATTGCAATGGTAGGGGCGTACCCTTGCGGTTGCCCTTGTGTGTAAGCTCACTCAAGGACGAAGACCCTATTTTATCAAGTATCGAGTAAATATCAACTTACTATGAGCAAAGAACAATCCTTCAAGCGTCTTCGTGAGATGCTTGCCGAGATATATACCAACGCAAATGACATCAACATCGTCGCTAGGGACGCGGGCATCAATGTTGAACGTATCAATCTTGATGAAAACCCCAACATTGTCTGGCAGGCTGTTTTAGATGAGGCACACCACGCTGATAAAATTGTGGAGTTGCTTGATATTGCCCGTGAAGGCTACCGTAACCTGGGCGAGTTGTGTGATACGTATCTGTCCTTTGTACATCCAGAGGCGAATTTGCAACGTGGTACACCTGACGATGATGTACCTGTGGCAATCAACGTGGATCAGGCAACCACACCGCTAGGTGAGACCGCTATCCAACTGCGAAAACCCGACTGCCCTTATCCGGGCATGGCCTCATTCGGTCCCAATGACCACGCCGCCTTTTATGGCCGTTCACGCGAAGTGGATGAACTCGTCAACCGTCTACGT
This sequence comes from Chloroflexota bacterium, assembly GCA_039029935.1. GTDB lineage: Bacteria > Chloroflexota > Anaerolineae > Caldilineales > Caldilineaceae. The sequence goes on along the minus strand of JBCCFC010000412.1, from coordinate 9,259 downwards.
CTGCACCCGTTCATGGCCGTCATTGGTCCTTCTGGCAGCGGCAAGTCATCGTTGGTAGCGGCGGGGTTGATCCCTGCGCTACACAACACCACGCTGCCTGAACTGGCCGGGACGTGGACCGTGCGCGCCATGCGCCCAGGCGCGGAACCGCTCAACGCACTGAAAACATCGCTGGCAGGATTGGTAGACCTGCACACCGACTCTGCACCCACACGTAATGCAGGTATATCTGACGCTGGCATCCAGCATTTACTGCTCTTTGTCGATCAATTTGAGGAGACCTTTGCCCGTGCTGCCCAGCAGGAAGGTTCACAGGTTGCCGCGTTTTTGACGCAGCTACAGGCGTTGATTGAGAGCCGGACGGCGTTGGTCGTGCTGACCGTGCGTGCGGACTTCTATGCTGACCTGATGACCTGCTCGTTGTGGCCGCAGATTCGCGATCACCGCGAGGAGGTGTTGCCGCTGGATGCAGCAGGGCTGCGTGAGGCCATTGTCCAGCCAGCCCTGCATGTTGGTGTCGAGGTTGACGGTGCATTGGCAGAGGCACTGGTTCGTGACGCGGCCAATGAACCTGGGGCATTGCCCTTTGTGCAGGAGACGTTGGTGTTGTTGTGGGAGAAAATGACCGCTCGCACCCTGTCGCTGGCTGAGTATGCGGCACTGAGCAAGGAGCAAGGCGACCGCAACGGGCTGTATGTCGCTATGACCCAGCGCGCTGATGTGGCGATGACTCAACTCTCTGATGAGAACCGTATGATTGCACGGCGTATCCTCCTGCGTTTGATCCAATTTGGCGAGGGGCGGTCGGACACACGTCGTCAACAGCGCACGGAGGAATTGCGCTCCACCGCTGAGGACGACCATCAGTTTGAGCGTATACTTGACCACTTGACCAGCAATCGGCTGATTACCATGAGCGGCCAGATTGATGCTCAAGAGGAGCGTACCGTAGATATTGCCCATGAAGCCCTGCTCAGTGGCTGGCCGCAGTTGCGTACATGGATTGATGAACGTCGCGCTGCTGAACGCACACGAAGACGGTTAGAGGACAAGGCTGCGGAGTGGGTGCGTTTGGGACGGACACATCAGCAGAAGGAAGGCAAGATCGCCAGATGGATACGATTTTGGCGTACACCAGCAGGACTATTGGATGCAGTGGCACTTAAAGAAGCAACAGATTGGCTGGAAAGTGACGAGGCGATAGAGTTGGGGCATAGTATAGATTTGCCAGCACTGGTTGAGGACAGTAAAAATGCTATTACTAGAAATCAGCGAATATGGGCTAGTGTTGCTGTCACTATCGTTCTATTAGCCATCGGTTTCTTCTGGACTCAATCACAAAGCCAGCATGAGATACAACGCCAAAGCCAAATCAACCGTGTACAGGCTCTCCAAGCACAATCCCTGCTCCAGCGTGAGGTCAACGCTGAATGTAGCCTTACACTGGCACTGAGTGCCTATGATGTTGCCAGTATCATTCCTGATTACGCCAGTTACCAGACACAGAACAGTGTGCGTGATGCATTGCAAGCAACTCATGTGGAGCGGGTACTCCTCGGGCATGAGGCGTCGATACAGGCTGTGGCATGGAGTAACGATGGGCGATATATTGCCTCTGGTGATGTTGATGGCCGTGTGAATATTTGGTCAGCAGAAACAGGTGAACAACTTCATCGTTTTGATGTAAACTCGACAACTCGTTCGCTCAATTGGCACCCGGATAGTCAACAGTTGGCAATTGGTAGTGGGGACGATGTATCAATCTGGTCGCTTGATGAACAGTATGTGATTCAACGCTTTGATGGACATACTGGTAGTGTTCGCTCCGTGCAGTGGTCGCCTGATGGCACACGGCTGGCATCCACTGGTGATGATGAAGCTGCGCTAATCTGGGATGTGGCTGGTGGTGGAGCGTCGGTTGTACTGGAGGGGCATTCAAAACAAATATGGGACATTGCTTGGCACCCCGATGGCACTCAAATTGCCTCACTTGGATGGCTTAATACTATCCGTATCTGGGACACTGAGACAGGTGAGCAACAGACCTTACTACGCCCTCAACAACCGACAGGGACCGCACTGGTATGGTCATCTGATGGTCGTTGGTTGCTCGCTGGATATGGTTCTGGTGTCATTGAGAGATGGGATAATTCATCCGGTGAATTTAAATTAGTAGAGCCGATTGAAGCGCACACAGGTGCAGTCAGAGCCGTTGCTCTTTATCCTGATGACAACACCTTGGCCTCGGTTGGCGAAGACAACATCATTCATCTTTGGGACTTGGCAACGGGGGAACAACGGATGACACTGACGGGTCATACGGACAATGTTTGGGATGTCGCTTGGGGCGCAAACGGTGAGCGGCTTGTCACATCATCACAGGATGGTTCGGTGCGTGTTTGGCGTGTAGGTGATAAGCAGAATATTCAACGTATTGAAACCGAGAACCTTCTACTCGATGCTGTGTGGAGTCCTGATGGTGAACGATTAGCTTGGTCAGAGATATCGTTCCCAAATACAATATCTCTTCGAATCATGAATATGAAAAGTAACCAAACTACACTCATCAATACAGCACATTGGGGGACAGTTACCCGCATTGCATGGTCGCCTAACGGTCAACAAATTGTCACCGCCAGCGCGGATGAGTCTGTGCATATCTATGATGTTGACTCTGGTGAATTGGTCAGCGAATTTACAGGCCATACAGCCGAAGTACTTGATGTTGTCTGGCATCCAGAGGATGGTCAACTGGCATCCGCAAGTTTTGACGGTACAGTCCGCCTATGGGACATAGAGACAGGTGAAAGCAGCGTTTACCGCGCTGATAATACTTTAAATGGTCTAACATGGTCGCCCGATGGTAAGATGATTGCCGCCGCATCCACCAGTGGGGCAGCATGGCTTTGGGACATCGCATCGGATGAACAGCGACTAGTCAATCAATACAGTGGTGCTGCTGCATCTGTGGCATGGGATGACTCAAGTCGACTGCTGGCGGTGGGATTGACCGATGGCTCGGTTTCGGTCTGGGACGTAGTGGCGGACAAAGAAGTAATGCGGGTGGATGGACACAATGGCGGTGTCTGGGATGTAGACTGGCATGGAGACTTGTTGGCATCAGCAGGCGGGGGTGATGGACTGGTGCAGCTATGGGATGTGGCGACACAGGAGAACATCGCCACCTTGACCGGACATACGGGCATTGTACGGGCGGTTGATTGGCATCCCGATGGCGACCGTGTGGTCTCGGTCGGAGGGACAGATGGGTTGGTGTTGATTCACCAGACCAATTTTGAGGAGGCAATTTTGCCGCTGGCACGGGCGCAGCAGGTGAATGGCAGTACAGAGGCGGGGCGGACGGCGTGTTTGGCGATTGTGGGGGAGTAGTCATAGTTCGGGTTGAGACAGTGACCAGATATACTCGATGATAGGTAATGGAATGGATTTGATAGTTCGTCTCAAATCATATACAATAGTTACTCATCATCAGCGATGATTTTTGGGATGGGTTTGATATAGTCAAGGATAGGGTGACGATGACTGGGTTAAAAGCTCTGCAATCAGTACAATATGTGATGGTTGAGCAGAAAAAATTTGCAATCTTGGATATTAATTCATGGAAGCTCTTCTTAGATTGGCTTGATACGCTTGTTGATATTGGCTCGATTAAAAGCACATATAAACAAATTGCTGATTCCCATACCAATCATACAATTGCTCTTTGGTCAGAAAAATCGAGTAGTGCTGATAAGCGGATTGCGGCACGAGAAGAACTCGAACGTCTGCGTCAGACAGCTGTTGTCGGTGACGTTATATCACCTGTCAATGAAGAGTGGAATGCGGTATCTGGTTTATGACGGCTGTTGACACACATATCCTGATTTGGGATGCACTGGAACCTTCACGATTATCATCCACGGCAAAAGAAGCCATCACAAGCGCCAACGAAACAGATGGTTTGCTCGTATCAGACATCTCCCTTTGGGAAATTGCGATGCTGATTGATAAGGGACGTATACAAGTTGACACTGATTGCCAGTCCTTCTTAGAGTTGATTGTGAATGCGAACCAAATTCATGTTCAGCCTATTATGACAGAGATTGCAGCACGGTCAACACAGCTACCATCGCTGATTAACGCTGATCCTGCGGATCGCCTCATTGTCGCCACCGCGCTGGCCCATGATGTTCCGCTGGTTACAGCAGATCGAAATTTACGCGATGCAGAATTGATTACGACCATCTGGTAGCTTGATTAAAAACAGTCGTTATTTACCGAATCAAATCCGCTATCCGTTCCCCCATCATCAACACGGCCGCGTTAATATTGGCACGCACACAATCAGGCATAATCGATGCATCAACCACACGTAAATTTTCCACACCATGCACGGCTCCACGCTGATCAACCACGGCCATTGGATCACTGGATGGCCCCATCTTGCAGGTTCCGGATGAATGATGGCCTGTATCCGCTTCTCGCAGTAGATAGGCATCCAGTGCCGCATCGGACGATATATCCAGTGGGAAGGGCTGTAGCTCTTCGGCAATCAGGTCCTCAAAGGCATGATAATGGGCAACCTCCATTGTCAGACGAATGGCCTCGCGCTGGCGTTGGCGGTCAAATGGGGTCTGGAAGAAGCGGTAATTGAGTGCAGGGGCAAGCGTCGGGTCGGTGCTGCGTAGCCGCACTTCACCCGCACTTTCGGCCAAGTTGATGGTGGGGCGCATATAGAGTAGGCGACTGCCCGGCACAACACCGACATACAGAATCATGTCGTTCACGAGGTCCGAGTGTTCAGCCGTGTAGCGCACACCCACTTGATGCACGGGTCTGTCATGGGTGAGTACGGCATCCTCATGGACACGCCAACGCAGATTGACGGTTGGGTGGTCACGCAGGTTCTGCCCCACACCGGGCAAGTCGGCAATGACCGGAATGTCGAGGCTACGCAGGTGGTCGGCGGGACCGATACCAGAGAGCATGAGCAGTTGGGGTGAATTGGTGGCCCCTGCACTGACGATGATGTCTGGGGCTTCTAGTGTCTCAACCGTTGCGTTGCTGTGGTCACGGGCATCACCCACCACGATCCCCGTTGCCTTCTTACTGCCTGATGTTGTGTTGGCAAAGCAAATGCGATGCACCAGTGTGTTGGCACGGATGGTCAGGTTAGGCCGTTGACGGGCATGATGCAAATAGGTGATGGCTGTACTTTGACGCATTCCATTGTAGCAGTTGAGCGGCAAGGGACCAACACCCGTTGTGTAGGGTCGATTGTGGTCAGGGCATTCGGGGAACCCCATCGCGATACAGGCATCATAGTAGGCGGCTTGGTCAGGAAGCCACTCCTCGCGTGGATAGCGTTGCACAGGCGTGGGGCCATCTGTCCCGTGAAATTCATCATCAAAATCAAGATCACGCTCCGATTTGCGGAAATAGGGCAACACCTGCTCAAATGACCACAAATCGTTGCCCGCCGCCGCCCAGCGATTGAAGTCATCCGCTTCACCACGCAGAAAAATCTGCCCGTTGACCGCGCTGGAGCCGCCTGTGATCTTGCCACGAGGCAGCGCAATCCGCACCCCCGGCATGGACGCCTGCGCCAAGTAGCCCCAGTTATGTCCCTCATGCGGACCGATGCTGCCGGGTACACCATAACCAAGCCGTGCTTGCGCTGGAATGGCTTCGATGGTGGGATAGTCTGGTCCCGCTTCAATGAGCAGGACATGATGATCTGGGTCTTCAGTTAAGCGGGTAGCAAGGATTGCACCAGCACTGCCCGCGCCAATAATAATGGTGTCAAATTTTTGATTCTGATTCATTTTACTCCGAAAAACCTCCGAAAATACTCTTGAATTACTCCGAAACCCTCCAAGAAGCTTGCCAATCCACACGCAAACAATATATTGTGCCACTTTTTGGCTTGACAGCAATGTCATCGTGAACCTAGAATATGTATAGAGCGGCGTCTATAACATGGTAGACAACCCCAATACCAATAATCTGCCCCAGGATAGCTATGTCCGCGAGTTGTCGGCGCAGTTTGACCAATCGTACACCAATTTGCTCAAGCAACTGCACGAAGTCTTCAACGGTCATCGTGGCAAGTTAAAGGACGCCATTGGGATGATGTTTGGGCTGACAACGCTTGCGCATCAGCTTTTGCATCTACCCATTTCACAGGAAATAGCTAGCAAAGAACCAGCAGTTGTGGCGGGTCCTAGTTTTCTCTATCATCCATAATTGAAAAAATAGTATCGCAGATAACCAATCTGTGATACTATTTTTCAATTATAATTTAATATTAAAAGTCATGAAAAATTATCTTCTTCTACTATTTGGACTATTTGTCTTTATCCTTGTCACATTTCTGCTCGCAGAAGCATCAAACCTCAACCTATTTGCAGGACTTACTCAAACCATGAATACGGCCAGCATTGGTGTCGCACTCATTGGTGTGGTGACATTGGTCGCGGATATCATTCTGCCTGTTCCTTCCAGCCTCGTTATGATTGCCAACGGTAGCCTGTTTGGTACCTTTGTGGGTACGTGCCTATCCGTGATTGGCAGTGTTGGTGCATCCGCGGTTGGGTTTTGGCTGGGCAGACAAAGCCAGCCCCTGATTGCGCGCTTTGTCTCGCCAGAGGAAAAGACCCACGCGCATGAACTCTTGCGGGAGTGGGGCACAATTGCCATTATCGCCACACGCCCTGTCCCGCTGTTGGCTGAAACCATGATGATTGCGGCGGGTGGTTCAACCATGAAATGGCGCACCATGCTATGGGCGACACTAGCAGGTGTGCTGCCGTTGTCTCTGCTTTATGCATTGACGGGGGCGGCAGTTGCCAATTTCAACAGTATGTTACTGGCCTTTATCTTTGCTTTGGTGGTGGCCGCAGCAGTCTGGTTCTTGGGGCGACAGTTGGGCAAGAAACAGACTGCCACACATGCCCCTAGCTCAACTGGCTAACCCATTCACTGATCACCTGCATATGCTGCGGCATCGCAACCTCCGGTCCCTCAATCTCTGGATGCCACTTTTGTTCCCACTCGGCTGTAATTGCGCCTTGGTAGCCATTTTGGTGGAGCAAGTTGACAATCGCCTGGCAAGGCACCTCACCTTCGCCCATCAGCACCAACTGCCATGAGCCATCCTCCTTGAGCCGTGCGTCCTTGAGGTGAATATGTGCTACACGGTCGCCAATGAAATTCCATGTGTCCTCAATGGCTTCCCTCATACGGAAGGGATGATGCACATCCCAGACTGCTGCCAAGCGTGAATTGGTCACTTGCGCCATCACACCCGCTACTTCCTGACCACGTGAAAAGCCATCATGTGTTTCCAGCAATACGGTCACACCCTGCGCCTCGGCAGTAGGCATGGCCGCAGCCAAACTTTCGGCCACCCAGTCAATGGTCTGTTCAACCGTCTGCCCTTCTGCCACCTGACCGCCAAAGGTGCGCACCATTGGGGCTTCCAAGTCGTTGGCAAGCTCCAGATAGCGTTTGAGTTCGTCGAGCATGGCTGCACGTTGGTCAGCATCGGGTGATGAAAAGCGTGTGGAGACGCCAAGACCGATGATGCCAACGCCTGTATCTTTGACCACCTGTTTGACTTCTGCCCGTCGTTGCGCCGACATATCCGATGGGATAATGCCATTGTCAAACCAGCGAATTTCTAGGGCATCGTAGCCATATTTAGCGGCCTCTTCTGCGCATTGCTCAAAGGTCCAATCTGGGCAACCCAAGGTGCTAAAGGCCAATGGATAGTTTTTTTTTGACATATTGGTTTTCTCCTGAATGATTCTTTTAAAAACAACGATAAAGCGCACTCGAAATGCGCTCAACCATTTCGGTTAACTCTTCATGGCTGGCATTGTAGGCGGGAGCAACCACCAACCCATCACCATGTATGGCATCAACAAACGCGCTGACAGGATAGAGCAGCACACCCGCCTCCCGCAATGCCTGCTCTGCCTGGACAACCACTTGTTTCTCTGGCGCAAAGGGCTGTTTCGTTTCTCTGTCCGCCACCAACTCAATGCCCCAGAAGAAGCCACGTCCACGAATGTTGCCGACATGTGGATGATCGCCCAGTGCATTTTGGAGCGACTGTCCCAACCAAGGGCCAAGTTCTGTCACGCGGTCGGTCAGGTTCTCAGTTTCAATAATCTGTTGCACAGCCAGAGCCGACGCACAGGCCAGCGTATGTCCCATAAAGGTGTGACCCGTCATTGGCATATCGTGTGCGTCTACAATGGCATCGGATATATAGTCTTGATAGACGCTTGCGGCCAGTGGAATATAGCCGCCACCCAGCCCTTTGGCAACGGTCATGAGATCAGGCACAATACCATCATGGGCTGAGGCTCGCCAAGGACCGATGCGCCCGCTGCCACACATCACCTCATCAGCAATCACCAGCACACCATATTTTTGACACACCGCTTGCATTGCCTGTGCATAGCCATCGGGTGCAGGGACAACACATCCGGCCGCCCCGACCACTGGTTCAAAAATAAAGGCGCAGACATTTTCGGGACCAAGTCGCAGAATCTCAGCCTCTAGCTCGGCAGCGGCAAAGGCTGGCATCTCTTCGGGCGTGATGTCTTCGGGTGGTCGGTAGGCATTGGCGGCGGAGACAAACGAGACAGGTAGAAGGCTGTTCTCAAAAAATGAGCGTCGTTTGGGGTGGCCGGACACGGATAGTGCGCCCAGGGTATTGCCGTGATAGGAGCGTTCTCTGGCAATAAAGCGGGTGCGGCTGGTTTCACCGATGGCCTGCTGATATTGTAGCGCAATTTTCAGACACGTTTCCACTGCCTCGGAGCCGCTGGAAAGAAAGAACATGTTGGATAGGCTGCTGCTGTTCTGATGGCTATCTGGTGGATCATCCTCATGTAGACGACGGCTTACCAACGCTGTCAACTCATCAAGCGGGTCGCTGGTAAATTGGCCGCGATAACCCTGCGCGATTTTGCCCAATTGGGTCTGGATGGCGGTATTGACACGCTCGTCGCCATGCCCCAAGCAAAAGACGGCAGGACCGCCAGAGCCATCAAAATATTCCTTGCCATCTTGATCATAGACCCAAGAGCCTTTGCCATAGGCCACTTTGGGCAATACATTTGTTGGTTTGTTCATCGTGTGTTTCCTGAGTCCCCTGAAAAAAGTCCGACTTCTGTAAAATTTGCTGATGCCTACCACTGGTAAGAAGTCGGACTTTTGGGGTATTTGACCCTTTTTTCAGCAGAGT
>JBCCFC010000411.1:0-10059 GCA_039029935.1 Chloroflexota bacterium | reverse complement strand
GTGATGGGGCGGGCCACATGGGATACAGGATGGTTTCAGGCCGAGGTATACAAACTCTTAATCGAGGAATTGGGCTACAGCGTTGCACGACTCCAAACGTATGATTCGTCAGAATTTTATCAAAAGGTCGCTGTCGGTGGGGCGGATTTATGGGTCAATGGATGGTTTCCAAGCAACGATGAATTGCCTGCTAGTCAGCCAATAAGCGATACCGTTGAAGTTGTAGGGACAACTGTTGAACAGGGCGCATATGAAGCCTATGTCGTAGATTTACATAGTGCGCAGCAGTTCTCCTTAACCAGTCTTGCAGACCTCGCAAACCCAGAGACTGCAAGCCATTTTGATGGTGATGGGAATGGCAAAGCAGAGCTAGTTGGTTGTGACTATGATTTGGTCTGCCATGCTGTTATTGAGCATCACATAGATAGCTATGGATTACGCGATACGGTCGAACAGGTTTCTGGCGAGTATATCTTGCTTACGCGGTCTGCCTTAAGACGCTATGATGAAGAGCAATCAATTCTGCTCTATACATGGATGCCTAATTGGGTTTTGGAACGATTAGAGCTTGGCAAAGATGTTCAAGTGCTAGAAGCGCCCTTTGCCACACATCCTAATATGCCAGATATAAATGACGAACAAATTTCTATCTCTGGTTTATCAGGATGTCCATCAGACCCGTGTTTGCTCGGCTTCCCCACAAGCGATATTCGCCCTGTTGCCAACAGTGCCTTTTTAGACGCAAGGCCAGCGATCCGACGATTGCTAGAGTTAGTCAAGATTCCACTGCAAGATATTGCATCACAAAATCTGCGTATGGTTGATGGTGAATCAAGCATGGATGATATCCGTCGTCAAGCGCGTCAGTGGATTGCAGAAAACCGCCGTGATGTTGATGTATGGCTGGCAGAAGCGCATGCTGTAGGTCTGGAAACAGAGACATTGCCACCGCATGCCTTGATGACGAGTGAAGAAATTGCTGAGGTATCCAAAGTGCTACGGGTGATTGCCTTGCCACAAGAGCCTTTTGTCATGTATGATGCTGGACAATTTTTTGGCTTTAGCGTTGATTTCATCAATACACTTGCGGAAGAGATTGGTTATGATGTCGATATTCATGTGGTTTCGAGCATGGCAAAGCTACTGGATGAGATTGAACGGGGTGCTGCGGATGTTGGCATGGGTGGTATAAACATCACTGCACAACGAGAACAGTTTATTGACTTCTCATTACCCATTATGAACTCTGGTCTCAAGATTATGGTGACAGCCGAATCTGCGCAAAACGCAGCGAGTTTATGGTATCAGTTTGTTGCGATTTTTTCACCAGAAATTCTCTACCTGATTGCTTTTCTATTCATCATGCTATTGGTCTCATCGCATGTAATCTGGTTTGTTGAACGACATGATAATACGGAGTTCCCGCGTGCGTATTGGCCCGGTATTGCGGATGCATTTTGGTGGTCAGCCGTGACAATCACCACGGTTGGTTATGGTGACAAAACACCGCGCGGTACAGTGGGGCGTGTGATAGGACTGATTTGGATGTTTATGGGGCTGTTTATCATCGCCTATTTCACAGCTGGTGTCACCAGTAGCATCACATTAAACAAGTTGAATGGCTTTATTGATGGCCCCGAAGATTTAATCGGTAAATCGGTCGCAACCGTTTCTGACTCTACGGCAGCTGAATATTTAGAAGGACAACGCGTCCGCCTCCGATTGGTTGCAGAGATTGAGGAAGCGTATCTATTGTTGGATGATGGCGAGGTGGATGCGATTGTTTATGATGCGGTGGTCCTCGATTACCATGCACAGAACCATGGGGTTGGCACATATGTGACGGTTGGAGATGCCTTTCAGGAATCCCACTATGGCTATATGCTAGGGGATGATAGTCCAACGATTGAACATGTAAATTTAGGGTTGCTGAAGATAAGGGAATTAAATCTGGATAAAAGCCTTTTTGCGCGGTGGTTTGGAGATTTATCCGAAGCTGATTGATGTGTGGGGCGATGGGTTAGTAGGTCGGTGGGTTAACACTTCACTAACGCAACGCTCATCATTTGCTAACACCGCGCCAACGCTCATCTAACACAAACCCGCTATACTGTACTCATAACCAAGTTAAACAAAAAAGAAAAAAGCAAACGTATCAACTACCTTTGTGAATATTGATAAAAAGAGTCACAAAGCAAATTAAATCAGTAATTGAGTTAAGAAAATTATAAATCAAAAATCAAACCACTTGGAGGGTAAATAATTATGAGTACACTTGTTAAATGGAATCCATATCGTGAAATGGCACAGATGCACCGCTTGATGAACCAGCGTCTTCGTAACCCGCTGGCGTTCCAGACACCAGAAGCACCAGGTCCGTGGCGTTATGTCTATAGCGCAGGGGTTGCACTGGATGTTGCTGAAGTGGATGAGAGCTACATCGTAAAGGCGTCCGTGCCAGGCATCAACCCAGATGACATTGAAGTCACGCTTGACGACAATGTGTTGAGCATTAAGGGGGAGGTGGCGTCCGACAGCAACATTGAGAAGGAGAACTATCACATTCGTGAGCGTCGCGCTGGTAGCTTCTCTCGCTCCATCCAGTTGCCTGTTGCCATCAACACCGATGCCATTGAGGCGGTGAATGAGCATGGCGTACTGACCGTTTCTCTGCCCAAGGCGGAGGTTGCCAAGCCTCAGCGCATTGCTGTTCAGGTTGGGGGTGGCAATGTCGCCGTTGCAGAGGATGTCGCCGTTGCAGAGGATGTGCCTGCGCTTGAAGGTGAGGCGGTTGCTGCGTAAGGGTTGGTTCATGATACAATTTAGTAAGTAGAAAAAGGGTGTTGATCATTGGGTTTCCAATGATCAACACCCTTTTTTGTTGTCAATTTTTATTCATTCATCAATGGATATCTGACATGCCAAAACACTTGACGGTCTCAAAAACGTTGTTATATTGGGAGATTTCACAATGGAGCGAAAAGTATTTCTTGTAACATCAAATAGCGGGAAAATTCAATCTTTTAATCATATTTTAAAAGAGCTAAATATCGAGTTTGAAATTGAGATGTTGAATGCTGAATACCCAGAAGACAAGGAAAAAGAAACGACGAATTGGGTTGCTTTACAAGGCGCAAAATTTTGTGCGGAAAAATATCAAAAGCCAGTCTTGGTTAATGATACAGGCTTGTACATTGAGGCATTAAACGGATTCCCTGGCGTGAACACAAAATTCACATTAAAACGTATCGGTAACGCTGGGTTGATAAAATTAATGGAAGGAATAGAAAATCGAAAAATCACATGGGTATTTTCTCTAGGTTTTTGTCAACCGGGTAAGTCACCGATTGAATTTACTTCGAGTATTGAAGGGATAATGCCGAACAAACAACGAGGAACAGATGGGTTTGGTTTTGACCCTATTTTTATACCAAAAGGATATAATGTTACTTTTGCGGAAGATACCGAGATCAGAGATTCACTTAGTCCTTTTCGAGAAACAGTTACTAACTTTGCAAATGTTTATTTGAAGATGTGTTGACCAGCAATGAGGTTATGATGCGTTGGGAAAGATAACAAGCCTTTGTCTTCACGCTTTTGCGCAGCGCCTTCTTTAAAAATGCCTCTAATCTTTCTTCCTATCACAAAATCCAGTATAATCAGGTTATCAACACAAATGCTCAATCTTGCTCAATCAACGAATGCAGAAGGAAATACATATGAACTTTCAACTATCAAAACAACAACAGCAATTAGTCGCACAAACCCGCGAATTCGCCCTTGCCGAGATTGCCCCCTACGCCGCCAAATGGGATGCGGATGAACACATTCCGCGCTCACAAATTCAAAAGTATGCCGATGCGAGCTATTTTGGCATGACCATCCCGACACAATATGGCGGTCGTGGGTTGTCCACGCTGGATGCAGTGTTGGTCATTGAAGAGGTGGCGCGTCATTGTGGTATCAGCGGGCGTTTGATTGTGGATCACAATTTTGGGGCGGCCATCACTATCCTAAATTTTGGCACAGAGGAGCAACGGCAGCGAGTACTCCCAACCGTTTGCAGCGGCGAGACGTTGATGAGCATTGGTATGACCGAGCCAGAGGCAGGGTCAGCACTGACGGATTTGACGACAACCGCAACAGCGGACGGCGATGACTATATCCTCAATGGGCAGAAGCACTGGATCACAGGTGCAGGTGAGCGTGAGTACACGTTGGTCTATGCGCGCTTTGGCGATGTGCCGGGACCCAAGGGGGTGGGGGCAATTCTGGTGCATGGTGATATGGCAGGCTTCGACTTTACGGCACGGATTCCATCGCTGGGTGTGCGTGGTGTGCAGGAAGGGGTGCTGACCTTTGAGAATATGCGTGTCCCCAGAGCCAACTTGGTTGTACCACCAGGGTCGGCCTTTGGCAATTTGATGTCAGCCTATAATGGTCAACGCGTGGGCGCATCAGCAGTTGCTTTGGGCATTTCACAGGGAGCCTTTGACTTTGCCAAAGACTATGCCGATAATCGCCAGCAGTTTGGCAAACGTATCACCGATTTTCAGGCGATGCAGTTTAAACTGGCAGACATGGCGATTGAACTGGATGCCGCTCGTTTTCTGATTTACCGCGCCGCCAGCAATGCCAAGTCCGCCATCACTGACCGCTATGAGTCCAGTGTCGCCAAAGTCTATGTCTCGGAGATGGCAATCCGCGTGACCAGTGAGGCCATTCAACTTTGTGGTGCGCAGGGGTATAGCCGTAAGTTGCCCGTTGAGCGCATGTTCCGTGATGTACGCTGCTTTACGCTGGCAGGTGGGTCTGCCGAAATTCAGCGCATTGGCATTGCCACGAAAATTTTGGGGCGTTCATTGCCACAACACAGTTAAGCGATGGAGCGGGGAGCGTTGGAGCGGGGAACAGTATTCGAGGAGGTAATTATTCAGACCCCTAGCTGAAATCGCGGCGTCAGCCGTTCCCTAACGCCAGCTTTCCCGTGTACGACCCGCAACTCAATTGCTTCAACGCTTAACCGCTCCAACGCTTAACCGCTCCAACGTTTCCCTACTCTACGGCGCATTCGCGGCCCGATAAACTTCCTCACCCGCCAGCAATGTAATCAACACCTTGGTATTGGTAATCTGGCTCGGAGCCACCTCAAAGAGATTTTGATCCAGCACAATCAAATCAGCCCATTTGCCCACTTCGATGGTCCCAGTTGTGGTCTCTTGGTGGAGTAGATATGCGGGGTTGATGGTCATCAGTTCAAGTATAGTCGCCAAATCAGGCACATTGTCTGCCTGTTGACCGAGCATGGATGTGATTTTGGCAAAGGGCGACAGGATATCGGCATCCCAATCGCTGCTGATTGCTACAACGGCCTCAGTGTTTTCGATCATGTCAAAGGCGGGTAACAGTTCGTTAACACGGTCACCGATAAAGGGACGCATATAGTCGTTATACTCATCAGAAACGGAATCTGGTGAAAGCTGAAAATCGGCGATCACGTTGAGTTGTTCAAAGCGTGGGCGGTCTGCGCTGTCGATGAGGTAAAGATGGGTAATGCGATGACGCAACAAAGCGGTGTTTGCTGCTTCAATGGCATCAAGTGCCAACCGTGTACTGTGATCACCTGTGACATGATAGTGGAGTTGGAACCCGAACGCGCTTAGTTCGGCTGAGTAGCGGTTGAGCGTTTCTATATCAAAGTAAAGAAAGCCATCGTTGGGAACATTGGGAAAGCCAAACCCTTGCTCATAGGGCGCAAGCATCGCACCCGTCCCCTGCGAGAGGATGCCGTCGATGTAAATCTTGGCCTGGTTAAAGCGCAACAGTGATGATGTATCATTGGAGAAGCGTTCTTTGAGTGCAGCCATTTGGCTGTCATAGGGCTGGTCTGGGTAGACATAGAGCGCGTTGCTGGCCCGAACGGTCATTGTGTTTTCCCCGATGGCACGTAGCCAAGCGGTTTCATGCCCTCGCGTCCAATAGCCGCCAGCATCACTCATCGAGGTGACACCGTTTTGAGCCAATTGATCAAAGGCACTCAACAGGCTCTGATAGGCTGCTTCTAGGTTAGCCGTTGTCGGTGGCATGGCTGCGGTGCGTAATCTCTGCTGTGCATTCTCCAGCACGACACCGAGTAAGGCATTATCGGCATCAGGGTCAAATAAAATCAAGCCACCTGCGGGGTCTTCTGCAAGCGCATCATACCCAACCGCCTGCATCGCCCGCGTGTTGACCCATGCCCCATGCCCTAAATCGTCAATAATTAGAACAGGTTTATCCGGCACAGCCTCATCAATGATGGTAAGCGGCAATTCATCCATCAGCATCAAGGACGCCATGTTTGCGCCCGCTGCGCGAACCCACTCGCTGCTTGCCTGATCCGCAGCACAGTCTTGAATTTCCTGTCGATATTGCGCCGCCGTGCCAAACTGGGAGACAACACACACCTGCTCATTGAGTCCCGCCTCCAGCGCGTGCATATGCGGGTCTTGGAAACCAGGCATCATCATGCGCCCACCCAAATCAACCATCGCTGTATTGTCACCAGCAGTTGTCGCCACCTCATCGGCAGTGCCAACCACGAGAATGCGACCATCCTCGCCAATGGCAACCGCTTCTGCCCAAGGTTGGTTGCGGTTGACTGTGTAGATCGCCCCGTTGGTATAAATGACAGCAACGGAGGCGACCGCTGGTGCAGTTGTGGGTGTGTGGGTCGGTGTGTGAGTCGGTGTGTGGGTCGGTGTGTGAGTCGGTATCGCTGTCTCTGTGGGCGTATCTGTCGGCATTTCTGTTGCCACAACTGTAGATGTGGCGGTCGAAACCGCTGTTGGGGTTTCTGTTTCAGCAGGAGCCGTTGTAGGTGCAGTCGTCGATTCTGGGGTAGGCTCCGTTGTTGATGCAATTGTGGGTTCGGCAGTAGGGGCGGCACTAGGTTCAGTAGTAGACGTTGCTGTGGGTACAATAGTCGGTTCCGTAGTAGACGTTGCTGTCGGCGCAACAGTCGGCTCCGTGGTAGATGTCTCTGTCGCCTCTATTGCAACTTCCGTTGCGGAAACCGCAGTGGATGTTGCGGTGGGTATTATAGTCGGTGTTATCGTTGGTGCGGAAGAGAACTGAGCCAAAAATGGTAGAAATACATCCCAAATGTCTGACTGTGCAACTTTATCACTTGTTTGCGGTTCAGCCTCGGCCTGTAAATCACCAGCCAGTTGTGTATAGACGATTCCTACAAATAGAAATACGATCAACCCAATGACAATTGTTCGATAATTTCTCATGTGTTTCTCCTTGTTCCTAAATGCTAGTATCATCATGCTGAGACACAGTTTCATTCTAGCATTGTTTGACAGAGATAGACAATCAGGGGCGGTTATCACGTGACTGACCAAACAAAAATATTGGGGCTATGAAAAAAATCTTTTTTCCTGTATACTATTACGTAAGGAAATTGGTTCCATTTGTTAAGACAGCTAGACAGCGACCCAATATGGGTACAAAAGTTTGTGCATAATCTCTTGCATAAATAGCTGTCTGTGTCTATACAAATCAAACAGAACTTTTTTACTCTCAACATTTATCCTTATTATTCCAGGAGAAAAAGATGAAAAACCATATCTCAATGCTGAGAATGTTGATCATTCTTGGTTTGGCGATCATATTAGGGGTTGGCACACCTGCTACATCACTCGTGGCAGCAACGCTATCTGCACCACTGGCCGTACAAGATTCTGTACCAGTATCTAATCATGCCCAATATCACTATGTTCGTCATGGCGAAACACTGTCACAAATCGCCTTAAATTACGGCACATCTGTCCGTGTGTTGATGCGTGAAAACAACATTCATTCGCCCAATCATATCTATGTTGGGCAAAAATTACTCGTACCAAACGCATCTAGCTATGGACATAAGCATGGTGCAGCACAGGCACACAGAACAACAGAATGCCGTGTACACCACACTGTTGTTCATGGACAAACGCTGTCGATGATTGCCGTGTACTATGGTGTAAGCCAACATCAATTAGCCGTCGCCAACCAGATCGCTGATTACAATCATATCTATACGGGTCAACGGTTGTGTATTCCGGGTGTTGCCCATATGCCGCCACCAAAGCCCACAAGAATGCGGCCACCAAAGCCGACACCAGTGCCACCACCGCCCACAGCAACACCAGCACAACAACAATCGCAAACCAAATATGGACATTACACCATTCGTGCAGGAGACACATTACAGAGCATTGCACATGCGCATACTATTCCTCTCAATGATTTGATGAGGATTAACTATATTGTAGATCCTTACTATATTCATGTGGGACAAGTACTCCATATACCCGCATATGGTGCGCACCTATACCTAAACCATGTCCATACCTATGACTATGACCATGGACATACACATGGGTCAACGCATGGGCATCATCCAGCACCTATGCCAACAGCCACGCCTATGCCGACCAAGAGCCCCGCTGCGCAGCCCACACCGACCCGAACACTGCATCTTGGCTACTGGATTGGACACTATTATAATAATCAAACGTTTAGTGGACAGCCAACCGTCGTGCGTACTGATACTCGTCTTGACTTTGACTGGGGAACGGGTAGCCCTGATCCACGTATTCCGGCTGATAAGTTTACGGTGTACTGGACACGGGATGAGCACTTCACGGGTGGGTATTATCGCTTCTTTGCCACAGTTGATGATGGCATTCGCGTCTATATCAATGACCAATTGGTGATTGATAGTTGGCAGATTCAGACAGCTAGTGACTATTATGGTGATGTTTACTTGAGCGATGAGGGCTACTACTCGATTCGTGTAGAGTACTTTGAGTTCTCTGGATTGTCGGAAGTTCAGGTTCACTGGGGGAAATTGTAATCGGTAATCCATAAGTCGGTAATGTCGGTAATGGCATCTGATTTGTTTGTCACGCTGATAGCGGGACAAACTATCCGTACCCAATCTCATTAATAAAAAAGAGCCAAGAACAACGCTTGGCTCTTTTTTATTGTATAGGAAAGTATACTCTAACAGGTTCAAAATCTGTTAGAGTATAGAATATTTTATGCCTATAGTTTGGGTAAAACCGTAACATCCTGTTTAAATGCGCCCGCTGGTTTAAGATAACGTGAGCGTCATAAAACAGCACTTGACTTCATTGCAGATTTCACTAGCAATAATTTCATTGTGGCTATCATTGATTGGTCACTATATAATAAGGAAACGAATATGAAAGTACGAAAATCAGGCACAGGTTACATTTTCACTCATGGTGAAGAAAGCCTCACGTTTAACGATTTGAGCGAACTCATTGCAGCCAGGACAGCACTCGCTGACTACATTGATAAGCTTGCATACAGAACACTTATTGACATCGACAGCGATGAGGTTGAGCTCATAAACACAGCAGAAGCGCGTGAGATTGCATTGGAGCATGGTTTCAAGATTGGAAATAAAACAATACTATATGCCGCCGAAAACATTATCAAAAAAGCTAAAAAGGATGGTACTCGGTGGATCATGCCAAAATCATCGTTTCTCAAGTGGCTTGAGGCATATAAAGCAAAACAACCGAAACCGACTATTGAGCAGTAGCCCTTGCTGGTCCCTAATGCACCTTTTGGAGGAGTTATGCAAAAACACCCATGTTGCACAACTATGATGGTGCAACTGTAGTGGTAGAAAAAATAGCCAGTAGCGTTTTGCTACTGGCTATTCGGTTATGTGGGCAAATCATTCAATTTTATCTGACAGGGTGTATCTCCTTTCCATGATCAGTCACATTATCCATTCCTTTATACACAATTTGACTGTTTTTTATTGCATAGATCAGCTTGTCAGCTTGTCAGCTTGTCAGCTTGTCAGGCTGAAATGCTGAAGTACTGAAATGCTGAAGTGCTGAAATGCTGAAGTGCTAAAAGTTTTTTTATTGACTGATTGCGTTTAAGCCCTCAAAAAGTTTGAGTTCCATCCAAAAAATCGTCTATAATCAAGTGAAATCATCCAACGTATTTATTAGTACGTGTTTAACTGAAAATTTTTTTATATAAAAT
>JBCCFC010000410.1:0-10077 GCA_039029935.1 Chloroflexota bacterium | reverse complement strand
GGCACATTTTCATGCTTAATCTCTCCCGACATTCTTTCCTCCTTCTCCAACAATCTCAGTCCCCTCTCCCTTCCTGATTTAACATACTTTGGGAATGCACCCATTACGATTTATCTTTAGAAGAGTTCATCGAAAAATTGAGGAGTAAACCATTCCCTCAGCATCTGATTAAACCTGGGGATGGACGATTAGCAGAGTATCTTTCCAATCCTGTTACAGAGCCTGACCCTGACTTTGATGTTGATGAATGGAATCGAGAGTGGCAAGAATTAGAAGCACAAATGAAAGCTGAAAGTCTAGAAAATACACAAAAAGAGCTGGATAGAATGGAGAAGTTATGGTCGTGAATGATTACATATTTGATACCAACCATCTATCGCCATTGGTTACGATAGGGCATCCTCTCCGAAATCGGGTGCTTAAACTAGCAGAGTCAGGTGAAACGTTTGTTGTCGCCTCGGTTGCCTTGAACGAATTTTTATACGGTATCGGCACAATCAAACGTTCTAAGAAAAATTTACAAAAATGGAACTCGCTTCCGTCGCAGTTTTGTGATTTACGAAGTTAATGAAATGGTGGCGAAAGAAGCGGCTATGTTGCGAATTCAATTACGCAAGAAAGGCAAACAGCTTGATGCCATTGACTCAATGATTGCGACAATTGCTTTGTGGAATGATCTAACTTTACTAACCACCGATAAAGATTTCCAAAGAGTCCCCACATTACAAACTGCAAATTGGCTCAGGGGCTGATATCAGTACTGGCTCCCGCGCTTTTTTTAACCACAATCTAAGGAAAAACACTATGCTAAGACTACAACTATCACCAGAAGAACACGCTGCCAACAAAATGGCGCAAGACAAAGTTGACCAAGCCATCAACGCCATCAACACGACAGGTTTCCTCGTCCTCGAGAATGTCGTTGACCACGATCATCTCGACATTTTGCGCGAGAAGATGACCGATGACTCACATACGCTGATCAAAGCCGCAAAATGGGGTGGAGCCGGGCGGCTGCGTGGTCATCTGCAACAGGGACCACCACCCTTTGCGCCCTATGTCTTTAGCGACATCGTCGCCAACCCCTTTATCATCCAGGTGACCAAGGGCGTCCTTGGCGAAGGTGTGTTCAACAGCTTCTACAATGGCAATACCAACTGCCCCGGCAGCACCGCACAACCACTCCACCCTGACCAACGACATCTCTGGGCTAATCTCCCCATCGCCCACCCACCTGCGTCACTGGTGATCAACATGGCACTAATGGATGTGCATGAAGGCAACGGTGCAATTGAGTTATGGCCTGGCACAAACATGGTCCCAGAGGCGTTGACCGATGAACTCAGAGAACAGAGACGTGAAGTAGAGCCACCGATTCGCGGCACCACCAAAAAGGGTGATGTTCTCATCCGCGACATGCGTGTCTGGCATCGCGGTGTCCCCAATGAATCAGACGAGTTGCGTCACATGATTGCGTTGGTGCATAATATCCACTGGCGACAACGCAACCAAACGTTGCGCTTTAACAAGGGCTGTGAAGACGCCTTTAATACCGATGAGATCGATCATAATGTCGTGTTTACAGATGAACCGATTGATTATCTCTTCGGGGACTTTATACGACCATAATAATTAACCGCAGAGAGCGCGGAGGACGCAGAGGAGATGGGGAGATGGGGAGAGGGGGAGATGGGGAGATGGGTAAACTTGATAACTGTAACTCTTCACTCTTCACTCTGCGTTCTCCGCGCTCTCTGCGGTAAAATTAAAAAAACGGAGAAAATAACATGACGAAAGTTGCCTTAGTAGGCTGTGGACATATTCATACACCAGGCTTTGCCAAGCGTTTACAGGGACGTGAAGATGTGGAGGTGGTTTCTGTATGGGACCACGATGCAGCACGAGCAGAAAAGTGGGGTGGTGAACTCAATGCAAGTGTCGTGAGCGATGTGGACGCCATTTGGGGCGATGGTTCACTGGATGCAGCGATTATCTGCTCCGAAACAGATCGCCATGAGCCATTGGTCCGTGCAGCGGCATCGGCCAAGAAGCACATGTTTGTGGAAAAACCATTGGGTATGGCTGCGGATGATGCCTATGCGATGGCTGACGCGATTGATGAATCGGGTGTACTCTTTCAGACTGGCTACTTCCAGCGCGGCCACCCCATTCATCAATTTATCAAAACGCACATTGATGCGGGTAGCTTCGGCAAGATCACCCGTCTCCGTCACTGCAACTGTCACTCTGGTGCCATGCGCGATATCTTCACGCCAGATTACCTGTGGATGACCGACTTGGCGCAGGCAGGTGTGGGTGCGTTTGGAGACTTGGGGACACATTCATTGGACATCATGATGTGGCTCTTGGGTGATGTTGAGAACGTGACCGCCACCATTGACACCGCCTTCAATAAATATGGCTGTGATGAGACAGGTGAGGGCTTGCTCAAGTTCAAAAACGGTGTCATCGGTAGTCTCGCCGCAGGCTGGGTTGACGTCGCCAATCCTGTCAATATCATGGTCAGCGGTACAGAGGGTCATGCCCATGTGAGCAATGGTCAACTCTTCTTCACCAGTAGCAACGTTGAAGGCGCAGATGGCAAAGAGCCTTGGACCGACTTGCCAGAGCAATGGCCGCACGCCTTCGACCTTTTCTTGGACGCCGTCGGTGGCAAAGAGGACGTCCCACTGGTGGGTGCACGAGAAGCCGCAGCACGCAGCGATGTCATGGCAGCATTGTACGAGGCAGCGAACTCACAGGCATGGGTTACACCGAAGAACTAAGAAATTTTTTACCGCAGAGGACGCAGAGAGCACAGAGGAGAATGGGTGAGAGAGTGAGAGGGTGACAAGGTGACAAGGTGATTAATCCAATTCCGACTATTCATTCTTCACTATTCGCTATTCACTATTCACTCTTTCCCTCTCTGCGGCTAATTTACAGGAGAAGTTATTCATGGGTTATAAAGTCTTAACCGAAGCGGTTCTGTCGGATGTCCTGTTGGGGATGTTGGCGGAGGTCGATTGTGAGGTCAATATTTGGACGGGAGCAGATACAGACCCTGCGCTACTGGCTTCTGCTGAGGGCATGTTGCTCTATGGTCATCCAATCATTGATGGTCCTGTGATGGACTCGATGCCTAATTTGCGTATGATCAGCAACTTTGGCGTGGGTATTGATCATGTCAACTTGGCGGATGCCAAAGCGCGGGGGATACCTGTGAGCAACACACCCAACTTGGTGGATGGCGCAACCGCTGACATGACCTTTGCGCTGATGATGGCGATTGCGCGCAACATTGTGCCTGGGTTTGAGTATGCCAAGAGTCCTGAATTTACAGAGATGGATTTCAACATCTATCAGGGCTTTGATATTCATGGCTCAACATTGGGCATTGTTGGGTTGGGCAACATTGGCAAAGAAGTGGCAAAACGCGCCAGCGGCTTTGATATGAAAGTGATCTATCACAACCGCAACCGTAATCTGGAAGCCGAAGCAGAACTAGGCGTGACCTATGCCACCCTGCCCGAACTGCTCCAAGAAGCGGATTTTGTGACGTTAAATGTGCCGATGACACCGGAAACGCATCACCTGATTAGCTATAAAGAATTGGAGATGATGAAGCCGACTGCGTATTTGATCAACGCCGCCCGTGGTGGTGTCATGGATCATGATGCCATTGTCCATGCACTGCAAAACAAAGTCATCGCAGGTGTTGCAACCGATGTCACCGAGCCAGAGCCGCTGCCACGTGACCATCCTATGTTGACACTTGACAATATCATCATTCTGCCGCATTTGGGTAGTAATGCCCTCCAAACACGAACGCGGATGGCGCAGCGCAGTGTGGACAACTTGATTGCTGGCTTGAAGGGCGAACCGATTCTCAATCGTTTGGTGTGAGGGATAGAAGGAGTTAAGGAGATAAATATGATTTTACTTAATGGTGTGTATGAAGATGGGATGATTAAGTTGGCGGAAATACCTCAATTTTTATATAAAACACCAGTTATTCTTGCTTTTTTAGAGCCATCTGATATATATATAGATGATAGTGTTTTAGCGAATAGTGTCATCCCTTTAGGAACACAAACACCAGAAAAGGAATCGACTGCTACAAAGCCTAGAAAAAACCTTCGAGATTATATGGGTGCTGGTACAGGTAGTTTTGAAAGCCCGGCTGCTGTAGATGCATTTTTGCGCAAGGAGCGCGACGCATGGGAAAGATAGAGGACCTAATTGGTCAAAGAGTATACTATGATACAAATATATTCGTCTACATTATTGAAGGGTTCAAGGAATATGAGTCTTTACTTAACTCCCTTTTTGCAATGATGGAAAACGAGGAGATGACTGTCATAACCAGCGAATTATCACTGGCCGAGGCTCTTGTATACCCAATTGCAAATAACATCCATGCGGACCAAGAACTATACAAGGGACTTTTTAGTCAAGATAGTCCTGTTGAAGTATATCCAGTCACACGACAAATTTTGATTCAATCCGCAGAACACCGCGCCTTAGTAGGTGACAAGTTACCGGATGCCATTCATATGGCAACCGCATTGCTTTCTGGTTGTCAATATATCATCAGCAATGATACAGGATTGAAGCCGCCTAGTGGATTACCTGTTTATACCTTATCGGACTTGAGTGTTGAGTAAAGGGGCTGATCCTCTACGCCTTCCCCAACACCGCCGCCAACAACGCCATCCGAATATACAACCCATTGCGCATCTGTCGGAAATAAGCTGCCCGTGGATCATCATCCACGGCGTAGCTTATTTCGCTGACACGGGGCAGTGGATGCATGACAATCATCTGCTCTTTGGCTTGGCTCATCAACGCCGGGTCTACAATATAGTAGTCTTTGACGCGATCATACTCAGCCAAGTCGGTAAAGCGTTCCTTTTGTACACGCGTGACATACAGCACATCCGCATCACCGATGACCTCATGGATATCTTCCAACTCTGTGTACGATTGCCCAGCCTTTTTGACCATCGACAACACTTCAGGCGTCATGCGCAAATTATCAGGGCTGACAAACACAAACTCGACATCATAGTTGAGCAACAGCTTGGTCAGGCTGTGAACTGTGCGCCCATACTTTAAATCACCAACCATCGCTATTTTCAGCCCATTGACCTGTTTCAGCGACTCGACAATCGTAAACAAATCCAACAACGCCTGTGTCGGGTGTTCACCAATACCGTCTCCCGCATTAATTACAGGGATGCTGGCATAGCGGGCAGCAGTGGCGGCAGAACCAGCTTCGTGATGGCGTATGACAATCACGTCAGAGTAGCATTCCAGGGTGCGCACGGTGTCGGGCAGGCTCTCTCCCTTGGTGACGGAGCTATATTGTACATTGCTGATGGGGATAACTTGCCCCCCCAAGCGCATCATGGACGCCATAAAGCTGGAGCTTGTGCGTGTGCTTGGCTCATAGAAGAGGTTTGCGAGAATCTTGCCATGCAGCAAATCTGCGTTACCAAAGCGTTCCACTAAAACACGCATTTCATGGGCAACGTTAAAGATGTATTCTAGTTTGGTCAGGTCGAATTGGCTGACGCTGATGATATCTTGGCCATAAAACCCGTTCGCCGCATAATCCGCAGCGTGTGTGCCTACATTTTTTTGTGTATTTGTCATCGCTTATCCTGAGTCTGTACTATTGCTTTAATTATTCGTCTGTCCCATCATTTTCTCGGATCAACTGGCTGATAATCGGCTTGGTATTGCAGAGGATACTGTAAATGTCAAAAATTTCTTCCTTCGTCGCATCATAGGACAGGCTTACCGAAAACTCTTTTCCATTTAGAATCACAAAACTCCAATAACGCCCGACGATGTACGCACCATAAAGCGGTTGCTCCTTGCTGTTCAAAAACTGTGCAGCAACCATCTCTGCTAACAACTGCCCCAATGGGTCATTGGAATTATGATGCTCTTTCTTATATTCATGGATAAAAAAGTAGGGTTGTTTGGGAATCTGTGTTCCCTGTGCCACAAAGAAATCAATTGTGCCCGAAAGCTTTTTGCCCTTGGCATAATCAACCGACAAGTCTCGTTCGAGATAGGGTCGGTACTCTTCCGTATCAAAATCCACCATATCCAGCAAAAAGCTGAGAAAGTAGACTTTCAGTTCTTCTTCATTCCACCGATAAACCCGATGAAGCAGTTTTTGAGAGAGCTTTGTCAGCGATTGTTTATCCTCTGTGGATACTTCGTTGATGACAGTTAACCATTCCTGCATCAGAGGAGAATCATAGATTTGCCGTAGACCAAATTCTGTTTCGACTTCCTCCTGCATCCAATTTGAAAATGATTTCATGATGTCTCAACCTCCAAATCGTTCGCAATCATTGTGTCCGAATATACGCAATCGTCTGCGGACCCTCCGGCAACACACAAACCCGCGCTTGCGCACCTAACGCGCTCACTTTCGCTGCCACAGTCGCCTCAATGTCGCGACAGGGTGTAAATAGTGCCTGCGTAATCTGTGCATCGCTCAACCCCTCACTGTACACATGGACATCCGCATGAAGCTGAATCATGGCCTGAATCTGCACCTGCCACTGGTCCTGTTCGCCAAAGCCGGGCTGTGCCAACAAATCCAACACCCCTTGAGGCGAACCACCCATGCGTAGTAAATCGGCATAGCGGCCATGATCGGGCAAGCCATCATTACACGCCGCCGCCATGATGATGGTTCCGCCGGGGTTGATGATTTGCTGGGCGGCACTCATGCCCTTCACCGTTTGGTAAAGATTCTGATCGAGCGGATAACCGCTGTTAGTAGTCACCACAATATCATACGGTGCATCTACAGGAACCATTGCGCTTTCCTTGACAAAGGCACAGCCCGCAGCATGAGTAGCCAGCAATTCACCAGCAAAGACGCCCGTGATCTCTTTCTTGGCGTTGAGCGTCACGTTGAGCAGCAAGGTTGGGTCTGTCATCAAGGCAACTTCGCGCATCTCCAACCAAATGGGGTTGCCCTCGGTAATCCCCCAGGTGGCATTGGGATGTGCAATCATCTCACGACCGTGATTGCTGAGAACGCTCTCTGCACCCGCCAGTGCAGGCAGTACCGCTTTGGGGCCACCGCTAAATCCCGCAAAAAAGTGGGGTTCGATAAACCCAGTGTAGATACGCACGTCGGATTCTAATAGTAGGCGATTGACGCGTACAGGGTTGCCGCGTGATGTTGTCCCCAGCGGAACCAAGGTATCGTCGTCGGTCGCATCATGTTGCAAACAGCGGTAGTTGTCCACAATGTTGTCGCCCAACATCATGCGCAATTCATCATCTGTCTGCGCACGATGGGTCCCCAGCGCATTGAGGAGCGTGATATTCGCCCGTTGAACACCCGCCGCCTCAAGCTCGGCCAAAATGACAGGCAACATTCTGTCATTCGGGGTCGGGCGTGTGATGTCGCTGTGAACAATAACGACCGTATCTGTTGGCTTGACTTTTTCCGCCAATGGTGCAGAATGAATGGGATTCCGCAGGGCTTGTTGCAGCGCCTCCGCCTCGTCTGATAACCCTGCCACAAACGTTGTTCTCAACACATCCGTCTGCTCCGGTAAATCAACCACCAGCCCATCATGACCATACGCAAGTTCAATCTTCATATTACTCCTTCAACCCTTCAACTTTTCAACTTTTCAACCCTTCAACCCTTCAACCCTATCCCCGCACATAAATCGGATTGCTAAATATCCACCCACGCGGCTTACCCCATCGTTGTCGCCACACTTCAACACGATAAACGCCAGCATCCGGTGTTACATAATGAAGTTGCGATGCATTCAGTTCTTGGGCAACCACCTTGCCATTGCACAACAGCCGAATATCAGCCTTGGCCGGAGCCTCTACCAAAAAACGTGTTTCTTCACCGGGCTTGGGTATCTCCAGCATATCACCCATGATGGCGTCAGGGGTTTCGTTCAGCGTTGACATGCCACTCAGCGAACTCTGCCACGCTGAAAAACGAAATCCTGCTGTAGAGCCAGCAAGGTCATAGCCTGTCCAGCAGTGTCCAGTGCGCAATGCATCGAGTACAATCTGATGATCATGGGCAATGTTATTTTCAGTCGGTCCAAGCATGGGCGTATCCGTAACGATATGCGTATTGAGCGCACGGGCGCAATGATCATATGGCAAGAAACGGCGTGAGAGCGGTCCTAGATGATAGGTTGTGGAATGGACATCCGTCCCACCGAGGGCTGGCACTGCGCGGGTTTGTGTTAGCTCATCCCACTTGCGCAGCATACCAGGCAGTGGTCCGGTTGTAAAGCGATGCGGCATGAAGACCATATAAATTGCCCTGAGTTTTGACGTAGCAAATCCACGAAAAACAGACATATAGTTCCACAACTCGACACCTGTGTAACCTGTCACATCCCAACGTGTCCAAGGGTGGTGGCTAGGCATAAAGTCTGTATAGACTTCAACAGGATGCGCCAGAAATGAGAGTGCGTTCTGTTCATCGACGGCATTGATCAACCTCTGCGTGTCAGGGGCATGGTGTGTCACATCATGGCTCACGCCAAGGCAGAGCAGATGATTCTGGGATAGCGCTAACGTCCCATCATGGACCTCCTGCCCAACCATTGTTAGCACACCCTGTCGATACCCTTCTTCCTGCGTACGGACCAGAATGTTGTGGTCGGTCACATACACAAAGTCTAGCTTTGCCTTGTGCGCCCCTACCACCAGATCATCAAACGATCCCTCACCATCGCTGTAGGTTGTGTGCATATGGATATTGCCAAAGTATTCGTGTAGCATGTGCGATCCTTTATCCAACATTAACAATTCACCAATTCACCAATTAATCAATTAATCATTGGTCTTCATGGATGGGGTGCTAGGGAGGGCATCATCAGGTGTCTAGCTTACGCTCCCTCTGCGAACTCTGCAGTTAACTTGGCAGTGGCATCTTTGGATATTTCTTCCCACCCTCCGCCAATTGCTGCCTTCGCTTTTCTTCATGTTCCGCCATGACCTGCTGTGCTTGAATGCGCGCACGGTAGCGGCGACGCTCCTTCGCAAGCCACTGGTCAGGATCAAGCGTACTGGAAATACACCGCGCAAAGGTAATGAAGGCAGTGTGTGCGGCCATCGTATCATCGGGGCGAAACCGCTCAGGGACTGGTTTATAGGGACGCACCAAGACTTCTTCAACGGAAACATCCGTAAATCCATGACGCTCTAACCCATCCAGTAACTTACACACTTGGTTGGTCGTGGGTAACAGTCCAACAAAAAAACCACCTGGACGCAGTACAGTGCGCACCTGCGGCAGGAGTACCCAAGGTTCGCGCAGGTCCAGCACCACTGCATCCACATCCGTTTCTTTAAAGCCGTCTCTGGCACTTTGGAGATGCATCTCTACAAACGGGAGCAAGGCCACCCGCTCCAGATTTCGTCGCGCCAATTTATGGTTCTCTGGTCGTGCTTCATAGGTATAGACACGCCCCAGTGGTGCGACTGCCCAGGCTAACGCAACAGTCAATCCTCCACTCCCCGTGCCCGCCTCGACAACACGGCTACCGCTACGGAGGCTCAACCGATGCACCACATGGGCCGCATCTTTGGGATAGATAATTTGGGTTCCCCGCCGCAACTGCATCATCAGATCACTGAGCGACGGTTCTAAAATCAGGGCTTCATGTCCCATTTGGCTTTTGACGGTTGACCCCCAAGACTGTCCTATCAGACCCACATGTTGATACATACCCTGATGTGTATGCTGAATCCGTTTGGGATTTAGACGCATCAGATAGCGTTTACCATCCGCTGTCAACAACAGGATCAGGTCGCCCTCTCTGGTCTGTGTGTCACGTGGGAGAAACCAGGGGGAATCATTGGATGTATACTCTGCCATTATGTTATATAAAATTTCCTTTAGTATCACAGATAACCAATCTGTGACGCAGGCAGCCAAACTGCAATACTGGTGTCAGTATCACAGATTGATTATCTGTGACGCAGGTAGCCATCCTGCGATACTGGTGTTAGTATCACAGATTGGTTATCTGTGACGCAGGCAGCCAACCTGCG
>JBCCFC010000409.1:0-10083 GCA_039029935.1 Chloroflexota bacterium | reverse complement strand
CGATTTTGACTTCCTAGTTATGGTATTTGTGTGCCTGATCCTCCTTCGTTCCCTGCCTTCGTAAAGAAGTAGAACGCAAGGGATTGCAAATGGAACACGCGTTCCTGAAAATCCGAGTAATAATCGTGGATTTTGACATGTACTCAGTACTGTAATACTTCGGAAGTAATTCTTCCCTAACTTACTTGAGCGTCCTCTGTCTCTGAACTGTGAAAGTACACGTGTAACTGGCGACAACAACACGGGCCACGGCCTTGATTTCCTGTGTCATCTCCAGTGAGTTTGATGATAAAGATTTAACCAAGAAAAATGGGGAACAACCATACCATTCTGGCTCCATACTTGATTAAAGATGCGTTGCACAAACGAAGTCTTGCCACTCTTACGGCGCGCCAAAATCACGCGCGACTTAGAAAGGCTATCTGGAATTCGGCTCACCCATTTATTGAAGCTGGCAAATTTCTTTTTTCGACCAACCAGTAATTCTGGTTTCCCAATTTTTTCTTTGAGCAGATATTGCATTTATTGCTTCTTTTTGCATGTTACAGGTTGTATGTTGCAATTTTCAAGTTGTAGGTTGTAATCCAATGGCTACTAGACACCATCTAAATCGGGCAGCGTCCGCAAATCCAAATAATTTAGCAGACCATCCAACTGAGCCCAGTTTGTGTTTTTCATATTTCATGTATTTTGCTTCTAAATTAGCACATTTATAGTATAACATGAAAGGAAACCATGCGTCCAAGTATCGTTATTGAATAGGAAAGTATCAACCAGTAACACAGATTGGTTATCTGTGACGCCGGTAGCCAACCTGCGATACTGTCTTTTGTCCTATCACCGTCGATATGGACAAGGATGTCCATGCTACTTTTCTTACCGCCCAATCCAAGGCAAAAAGTTAAACCATCGGCCAGATTCCGCAGGAATAAAGATGTTATTCCCAACACTCGCACTCACATTAAGCAGTTGCTCCTCATTTTCATCACGAATGGTCAACTGAATTTGGCTGCTTTCAATCTCTTGGTCAGCACCACCAGCCACCGCCTCGACGATGACCGTGATGCTCTGCTCACCAGTACCCAAAGGTCCGGTAATCACCCACTCACCATCCTGCTCGACCAGTTCGAAGCCGCCATCAGCAGGTAAGCTATCGCGTGTCGCCTCTTCATTGAGCCGTAATCCACCCTCTGTTCCCAACGTAGGTAGCCCAATGTGATAGGTGACAATATCTATTTCGCTTCCTTGATTGACAAACTGGAACTCGATTGTGAGGTCGTCTTCATGTTCAACGACAATGGACTGTCCACCAGTATCGTCGGCTCCATCCTGATTCTCTGGCTCGCCAATCAGGACAGGCACATCCTGTGGAAACAATGTTGATACAGGCGTAGGCGTGTCCGTTGGTGTCGGGGTTGGCGTTCGTGAGGGGGTTGGTGTGTCGGTCGGTGGAGCAGAGGGCGTATGTGTTGACGTTGATGTCGGCGTTGGAGATTCTGGCGCAACCTGTGTAGGCGTGGTCATACTCGCCAACGTTGGTGTTGGTGTATTTGTGTCCGTCGCCGTTGCCGTCGGCATAGGTGTGACTGATGGCGTTGAGGTTGTGGTAGATGTCGGCGTTGACTCAGGTGCTGAGACAGGTGCTGAGACAGGTGTTGAGGTAGGCGTCGATGTTGATGATGGCGTCGGTGTCAGCGTCGCTGTCATCGTTGGTGTCTCTGTTGAGCCAACTGTCGGCGTTGTCGTCGGCGTAACAGTTGACGTCATCGTCCCCGCGGGTGTCATGGTGGTGGCGAGGGTTGATGTCGGTGTTCGCGTAGACGAAACAGCAGGCGTTAATGTAGATGAAACAGTGGGTGTTATCGTTGCAGCCAGTGTTGGTGTTGATGTTGGTGTCAGTGTTGATGTTGGTGTCAGTGTTGATGTTGGGGCCAGTGTTGACGAAATCGTGGGTGTTGCAGTCACAGTCGGTGTGCCTGTGGATGTACTCGTTGGTGTCAACGTCGTGGTAAGCGTACCCGTCTGCGATAGGGTAGGTGTCCCTGTCGGCGTCATCGTTGCTGTTGTGAGAGTCGCAGTGATTGTCGAAGTGATTGTCGAAGTGCTGGTCGGTGTACTGGTTGACGTGCTGGTTGAGGTACTGGTTGCTGTTGGTGTACTAGTGATAGATGTCCCGGTCGGTGTAGATGTACTGGTCGAGGTGGGCGTGGATGTAGATGTGGGCGTAGAGGTACTTGTTGATGTAGCGGTGTTTGTCGGTGTGGCGGTCTGTGTGGAAAAATCGGGGCAATCGAGAATGGGCGCGGTGAGATGGGGGGCGTAGGTAACGGATGTGCTGATGGTGTCGCCAGATCCAATGCCCACACCACTTGGGCCATCATTGGCCCCCCACCAATTGCTAATGGCGTTGATGACCGAGCCAGCCAAATTGCTGACCGCATTGCCATCTGCCCCTTGGTTGCCCACAATACAACTCTGGCTTACCTCTGCCGTTGGTGCAGCTTGACTATTATTCTGTGAAATAGCTCCCCCAACATTAGCGGTGTTTGTCAACAAACGGCTGCTATTCATGCTGAGACTGCTGTTGACCAGCGCAATGCCACCACCCATATTCTCGTTTGCTTCATTCCTGCGAATGGTGCTGCCACTATGAACCGTGACCATAGCACCACTGGCGTAGATGCCACCGCCATCGCTATTGGCATAATTGGCCGTCATCTCGCTATTGGCAAGTGTCAGCGACCCACCCGTGAGTCGAATACCACCACCATCATACTGCGAGCGATTGTTTGAAATAACACTGTTGTTGGTAATTGTCACTGTACTGTTGACGGCGGCAATCCCTCCCCCATGATAGTAGCTTTCATTGTCTGTGAGCAAGCTGTTGTTGGAAAACGTCACAGCACTGTTGTTGACAGAAAGACCACCACCGCTTTCATAGGCGGTATTCGTCCGAATGGTGCTATTATCAACCATCAGTGTGCTGGCATTTATATACAATCCACCGCCACCGCCATAGGCGTAGTTGCCCGATATTACACTGCTGTTGGTCAGTGTCACAGGCCCCTGCGCAAAGATACCAGCCCCCTTGCGCGCACTGTTATAGAGATACCCACCTTGCACGGTTACACCGCTGAGGGTCAACGCACCATCACTGGTGACTTGAAGCAGCCGGAAGTACTGTTCCGAATCCGTATCGCGTGTCAGTGTGCCATGATTGATTGTCACCATGCTTGAAATGGAAGGCAGTGCGTTTCGTCCAGAGCCACCGTTATAGGGTCCTGTTGTGAAGGTCAGTGTATTGCCTTGTAAATCAATGATATCTGCGCCGGCCTCACCTGCAGCACAATCATTGCCAGCATTCCCGCCACTGGCAAGGTTGGCGTTGTTGATAGCCTCTGCAATGTCACAACCACTGCCACCAATCGCAATGGGGTCTACGGTGATGGTTGCGGCGGTTGCGCTTGGCACTGTTGTGGCACAGAGCAGCATAGAGGCCGTGAATGTTGTTGCGAGCCTACGATTGGTCTTCATTGATAGCTTCCTTTCCGGTTGTTAACATCTGGTCATACCTATATCGGTCATTGTACCTTATGGATAGCTGTATGTACAGCGAAAGAATCTCTGAATCCTTGAAATGGGGTGAACTCGTGTGCTTTGACAAGGTTGGCAGTGTCTGTTACACTACCCTTACACCTTACACGCTAAAATAACCAGATGCGATTGCATGTGATTTTCGACAACCTGTAGGAGAGTGATAATGCGTAAATTTTATTCATACGGCCCAGTAGACACAGACTTACATTTTTACAGCCCACGTACAGCCTTAATTGACGATGCCACTGCCCGACTTGTCGGTGATGACCCCAACAAGGGTGGTCATTACATCACTGTTTGGGCACCACGCCAAACGGGCAAAACGTGGACGATGCAACAAGTGATGCAGAAGATTAAGCATAACCATGACTTTGAAGTGGGCATCATCACCATGCAGTCAGCCAAAGAGGATACCGACTCGCAAAGTGTCTTGGATATTTTTGTCCAAGGGCTGCGTGATTGGTTTGAGCGAGACTTTCCTGACGTTATCGAATGGAAACAACTAGCATCATTATTTACCTCGACTTACTTTTCAAAACCCGTTATTCTCATCATTGATGAGTTTGACTCACTTGAAGACCCCTTTATTAATCGCTTTGCCAGTGAATTCCGTACCATCCACACCAAACGCTCCAACCAGATAAGCAGAAATAGCGCAGAGAAACGCTTTCTTCTGCACGGGCTGGCACTCATCGGTGTGCGCAGCGTTCTCGGTATTGAGAATACGAGCGGCTCGCCCTTCAACGTTCAGAAAAGTGTCCATATGCCCAACCTGACAGCGACCGAAGTGCAAGACCTATTCCGCTGGTATGAACAAGAAAGTGGTCAGCGCCTGCTACCTGAAGTTGTTGAGCGCATCTACGATGAGTTTCAGGGACAACCAGGACTTACCTGCTGGATGGGCGAACTGCTGACAGAGACCCACAACCGCCACGACACTGAAATCACCCTGTTCGACTTTAATACCGCCTATACTGATGCACTGGATGAACAGCCCAACAACAACATCCTCAACATCATCGCCAAAGCCAAGATGACACAATACACGCCCACTGTCTTGTCTATGTACAAAACGAACAGAAAATTGGCCTTTCGCTATGACAACCCCGTCACCAATTACCTCTATATGAATGGCGTTGTGGGGCGTGAATTGGTGCGTGAGCCAAGTGGCATCAACAAACGCTACCTCAAGTTTCCCAGCCCATTTGTACAAAAACGCCTCTTCAACTATTTTGCCGACGACCTTTTTATGGACCTTGAAGGCTTATATGATTCCCGTATCGATCTATCCACCATCATTACCGAAACCCATTTGGATATCCCCAATCTGCTCCAACTCTATGAATCGTATCTACAACAAAATCGGCGTCAACTCTTTCGTAACGCCCCCCGCCGCAAAACCGACGAGCGCATCTACGAAGCCGTTTACCACTTCAACTTCTATATGTATCTCACCCAATTTTTAGCCGACTACGACGCCTCTGTTTACCCCGAGTTCCCCACAGGAAACGGCAAAATCGACCTCCTGATTACCCACAACGGGACACACTATTGGCTAGAACTGAAGAGTTTTGCCAATCAAGTTCAATACCGCAAAGCGTTGACTCAGGCCGCAGCGTACGCCGCCCAACTCAAGGTAGCGCAGATTTGGTTGGTCTTTTTTGTGGAGATGATGGATGATGAGCGGCGGGTGTCGTTGGAGACAGCTTATCGGGATGCCGTGACGGGCGTGGTGGTGCAGCCGTTGTTTGTGGAGATTGTCGAGTAACGAGTCTGCAGTACGCCAACAATTACGCCCATTGAAAATAAAAAAATTACGAGCCAGAATGACTTGTGATTTTTTCATAAAGGACAATGAGCGAAGGTATAAACTCTTTTGTATATTTAAATTGTCAAAAAGTTTTAATATTTGATGACAAGTTGAAAAAATTTCTCTATCTCTGTGGATGTGTATTTCTTATAATCACTAAATGCCATATATAACCTCCCCAAATCATAAATGGTGACAAAATGTTCTCATAATCCCCTCTCGGTATCTAATTGAATGTTTGTACAACGGTCTTGTGTATTTGTAACAGTTCTGCGACTGTCTCCACTGGCCGACGACCAAACCCACATTCGGTTGCGACGCCAAAGTCGGATATCACGGCTTGTGCTGCGCGGATACGGCGTTCTGTCCCTGCCACCCCATCTGTGATATGAACCAATCCTATATAGAGTTCTGTGTCAGCAGATAGATTCAACGATTTAAGAGGCAAGAAAAATGCTTCGTCATCACGGTCACGTGGTATGGGCATATGTATCCAGTGAAGCGGGCGATTGAGATTGTCAGCAATCGCATTCGCAACTTCTACAAGCAATTTTGTGTCCTGTGGCTCAACAAAGTGACGATGCCCAGAATCGCCATAACAGAGATGGTATCCGAGTTCGACATCTTCGGGGACAGCATTGCCTAACCGAACCAGACGCTCTGCAATTTCAGTTCGTGCATCCTGCAAATGGCTGGGAAAGACCCCTTCAAGAATTCCAAACTCAACAGCAGTGTCCCACTGAAGGGCAAGTTCACTGGCTGGAATGAAGGAAACAGACGATGAAACCATTACAGTGCCAGTCCCAAATCATAGAACCATTGTGTCAGGTACACCTCGTTCAATTATCCGTCAATCTGGTTTATCTCGTGATTTATTTGAAGTATAGAAAAGACAGAAGGCCAACTTTTGTTAAAAGTCGGCCTTCTGTCTTTTTGGAACGATAACTTCCATATTACACTGACAATCGCGCCTCATTTGCGTGTGTCTGGATAAAACGACGGCGAGGCGGAACACTGCTACCCATCAGCATGTCAAACGTCTGGTCAGCCTCCGTCACATCCGAAATGTTGACTTGCAGAATCGTGCGATTCTCTGGGTTCATGGTCGTGTCCCAAAGCTGCTCATCATTCATCTCGCCCAACCCTTTGTAACGTTGGTCAATACGTACATTGGCTGTACCAAGCTCGTCGCGCAGTCTGATCAACGATGTATCGTCATAGACATATTCGCTCTTACGACGATTGCGCCCATTTTCTTGACGAGTGACTGTCACGCGGTAAAGTGGTGGCTGCGCGATGTACAAATGGCCTGAATCCACCAATGGTTCCATATAACGGAAAAACAATGTTAATAGAAGCGTTCGAATGTGGCTCCCATCAACATCAGCATCCGTCATAATGATAATTCTATGATACCTCAAGCCACTTAAATCAAATGCATCGCCAATATTGGTTCCCAGCGCCGTAATCAACGCCTGCACCTCTTTGTTTGCCAGTGCTTTGTCCAAGCTGGTCTTCTCAATGTTGAGAATTTTACCACGCAATGGCAAAATCGCTTGGAAGCGACGGTCACGCCCCTGCTTGGCAGTACCACCCGCGCTGTCACCCTCCACAATGTAGATTTCACTCTCTTTGGGGTCGCGGCTGGAGCAATCTGCCAATTTACCAGGCAAGGTCAGGCTTTCCAATGCACTCTTGCGAATTACCAAGTCACGTGCCTTACGCGCCGCTTCCCGTGCACGGAAGGCTGTACGACACTTGTCAATAATCTGCCGCGCCTCCTTGGGATTCTCTCCCAGCCATTCACCCATCGCTTCATTGACTGCTGACTCCACATGATAACGAACTTCGTTGTTGAGTAGTTTGAGCTTATTTTGTCCCTCAAACTGTGGCTCTGGCACTTTGACACTGACAATGGCGGTGACACCTTGGCGGGTATCATCACCAGAGAAGTTGTCATCATTGCCCTTGATGAACCCTTGCTTTTTGGCGTAGTCATTGACTTGGCGTGTAACCGCAGTACGTAACCCTGTCAAATGCACACCACCGTCCGGTGTGTTGATGGCGTTGGCAAAGGCAAAGAGCGATTCGCTGTAGCCATCGGTGTATTGAATCGCCGCCTCTACCTGTGTGGACTCCACCTGTAAGTCAACATAGATTGGTTCATGCAATGTGTTGCGATTCTTGTTGAGATACTGGACAAACGACTTGACACCCCCTTCAAAATAAAAGTTCATCTCGCGCGGCTGTGACTGATTCTTCCGTTCGTCGATAAAGGTGATATGGATACCACGTGTCAGGAAGGCCATTTCGCGGAAGCGCGTCACAAGCGTACCCCAGCTATATTCCGTCGCATCAAAGATAGTATCATCACGCAGGAATGTCTGAATGGTCCCCGTATCACTAGGATCACATTTGCCAATCACCTCGACATCGGTCACAGGGACACCAACCTCAAACCGCTGGCGATAGATTTTGCCATCACGTTTGACAGTGGTCTCCATCCATGTACTGAGCGCATTGACCGCACTAACACCCACGCCATGCAGACCACCGGAGACCTTATAGCCACCACCACCAAACTTACCACCAGCGTGGAGTTTGGTCATCACAACCGTGACCGCAGGCAACCCCGTCTGCTTTTGGATGCCGACAGGAATACCCGCCCCATTATCACCGACGGAAACGCTCTCATCAGGATGAATCGTTACCGTAATATGGTCACAACGCCCCTGCATGGCCTCATCAATCCCATTATCCACGACTTCATAGACCATATGATGGAGTGCCTTATCCCCCGTTCCACCAATGTACATACCAGGGCGACGACGAACCGCTTCCAACCCCTCTAATACTTGAATCTGTTCCGCTGTATAATTAGCAGCACCATTATTTTCTTGTGCCATTAAACCAAACCTCCAAACTTTTAATAGTTGAAAGTTGATAGTTGAAAGTTGATAGTTTTAGAATTTCACTATTCACTATTCACTATTCACTATTCACTATTCACTGCCAAACACCGTCTCAGCGTCAACTTTGATCAGACGGGTGCGATAAAAGACCAGCAATGCCATCACCAACCCCGTGCTGATGTAGGCATTGAGGGCGATGGCGACCATACCCCCGATTGGCTGGTAGGCAACAACGAGTTGCCCAAGAAGAAAATAAAATCCCATATAGATTAAATTGGTCAACATCACAAACCCAAGGGTTCTCCAAAAGTGATTTTTGACCAATCGAAAACTTTGTCGGACTGAAATGAGCAATGGTAGATCATCCATCACGATTCCAGCAGTGACAAATGTGAGGTAGAAAAACAGGATGACTACCCCGCCACTCATCAAAAACATCAGGAATGAGCCGATAGCTGGGCTGATAATGGTGAGCAGGGCAACACCGATACTGATGGGAATCGAAATCATCAACAGAATAAAGAATACGCTAACCACAAAGAGAACAATCTGCCCCCAATGGCGGATAGACTGACGTAGAAAATCGTCCCATGTATCGTGTTTGGGGGCAATGCCAATCGGCAGATAGCGTACCAGCATCCCCATATAGACAACACCGATAAAGATACCGATAGTCCCCAATAACAGGGATAACATGATGATGCTCAATGGCTGGTCTATTGTGTTAATCTGCAAAGGACGGTTCATGCTTTCGGAAAGCATTTGCATGGTTTCTAAACCCAACGATGGGACTAAACTGGGTACATGCATCAACGAGCTACTGACCAAGAAATTAAACAGATTAATGTCTTGCCCTAAACTGGTTAGAATGTCGGCGAATTGAGTCATAAACTCGGTAATCGTTTCAGGGGTGACGCTGGGATCCCCTGATGAGTTTTGTGTGTCGCCAGCCGCCTCTGGTATCTCCGCCGCAAATTCTAAATAGAAGCCCGCAACTTGCTCTAGAAAGGGGGCAATACTCAATCTTGGTGTTATCCATAGAAAAAAATCAAGCAGAATTGGAATGAGCAGAAGTTCGAGATTTTTGCTCAAAAAGCGATATCCTGCGGATAAACTGTCTATTATGCCCATAATTGTTTAGCTACTTCATAAGCAGCTATTCTTCACGCTTTCGTCTATTTTTATTGGTATAGTTAACGATTGTCAACTGCATTGAATCATAATTATAATCTGTCTAATTATATCACACTTCCTGAGAAAAGTAAAGTGAAAAGATATGGAGTGAAAACAAATGTTCCAACTTGTTCTCATGCAAATAAACGCGTTAATTGTACTCTTGATATGAAGTCCTTTACACGAGGAAGAAGCAAAATATGTGATATCTGATTGGTGCCAATTATAGCGAAGTCAAGGCCAAAGGAAAGAATCGCAGGTTGGCTACCAGTATCACAGATAACCAATCTGTGATACTGGTTTATATGCTCCTATGTATTCGCTTTGTTGTGATTCTGCCATGAAATTTCTTCTTCCAATGGTTATGATAGATACAATCGAGTTAGACAGCTTTGATTATATCACAAATAGACGGAGATGTGTGTATTCAATACACTCACACTCGTTCGATGTTCTACGGGTGGCCGCAGTGATTTTTGTGTATTTGATACCGATCTATTCGCTGTATTTTTCATTACATAGGAGCATATAAACCAGTATCACAGATTGGTTATCTGTGATACTGGTAGCCAACCTGCGATTCTTTCCTTT
>JBCCFC010000408.1:0-10122 GCA_039029935.1 Chloroflexota bacterium | reverse complement strand
TTTTAATGTATTAATTGAATCAAATTCCTTATCAATTGCTTCATGCCATAGATTACAGTCATGAAGGTGATCAAGATTCAGTGTATGGAGTGCATTGTGGGGGACTTGTACACCAAATTTAAACTTTGGAGCTGAGGAACTGGTAGCATGTGCTCTGTATACCATATTTGTGACAAGGAGAAAACCATGCGCATCACAGACATGCACATCACACCAATCGCCATTACCGACCCACCATTACTCAACGCGGCGGGTTTACACGCGCCCTATGCCCTACGCACCATTGTCGAAATTGTGACTGACGATGATATCTATGGACTTGGTGAAGTACCGGGCAGTGTTGATACCACGCAAGCGTTGGAAGCGGCGCGCGAAGTGGTCATTGGCAAAGACCCCTTCCAACTCAACGCTATTGAGCAAGAACTGCGCGACCGCTTTGGTGTCGATTCAGCTGAAGCTCGTGGCGAGTCACCCTGGGACAAGCGTCGTCATGTGCATGTTTACAGTGCCATCGAAGTTGCCTGTTTTGATATCATGGGCAAGGCAACGGGGCGTCCTGTTGTAGACCTGTTGGGTGGCAAAGCACGTGACCGCGTGGACTTCTCAGCCTATCTCTTCTTCAAATATGAAGGTGCAGGCGGGAAGTTGGGCTTTGGTACAGACCCCAACGCCACTGGTTGGGCAGCAGCACGACAGGCATCAGGACTCACGCCGGATGAAATTGTGGCCCAAGCAAAGGCCATGTGTGATGAGTTTGGCTTCAAATCAATCAAGCTCAAGGGCGGTGCGCTGCCGCCTGCCGACGAAGTAGCATCGATTCTGGCAATGCACGAAGCCTTTGGCTCAGAAATGCCCCTTCGTCTTGACCCCAACGCCATCTGGGGCGTCGAAACCGCCATCGAGTGGGGACGCAAGATGGAAGGTGTGTTGGAATATTACGAAGACCCTGTGCGTGGGCAGGAAAACATGGCAAAGGTCGGTGCTGCACTGAATATCCCAATGGCGACCAACATGTGTACCACCTCCTTTGAGGACATTCCAGGCAGCATCCAACATGGCTCCGAGGACATCATCCTCAGCGATCATCACTTCTGGGGTGGCCTGCGTTCATCCATCGAGTTGGCGCGCATCTGCCGCACCTTTGATAGAGGCATGTCTATGCACTCCAACAGTCATGTCGGCATCTCACTGGCGGCAATGGCACATCTCGCCGCCGCCGTCCCCAACCTCACCTACGCCTGTGACACCCACTATCCTTGGCAATCCGAAGAGGTCATCGTCGGTGGTCGCATGACCTTTGACGAGGGTGCGATTGTGATTTCAGATGAGCCAGGGCTAGGCATCGAACTTGACCGAGACGCGCTCGCATCGCTTCACGAGCAATACAAGGCATGTGGATTGACCGAACGCAATGACGAAATCGAAATGCAAAAGGTCGAACCGGGGTGGACGTTTAAAGCATTAAGGTGGTAGAAGAGGGGATGGGGAGATGGGGAGATGGAGTAAGCTCTTCAACCCTTCAACCTTTCAACTCTTCAACCTTTCCACTTTTCCACCTTTCAACTCTTCAAAAGGAGCAAATCTTTTGTCGAATCTTGAATCAAAACAGATCGTTGATATTATGTGTCAGGGTGGTGTTGTCCCTGTTGTGCGCTTACCCAATGCCAAGGGGGCGGTAGACATGGCGCGGGCGTTGCTCAAGGGCGGCATCACGGCTGTGGAGTTGACTATGACCAGTCCTGGTGCCGTTGATGCGGTTGAACAAATCCGCAAAGCTGTGCCTGCCTTTGATGAAGGGCGCGCCGTTATTGGCATGGGGTCTGTCACCAATGCACAGCAGGCGTGGTCTGCCATTGAGGTGGGTGCGCAGTTTGTTGTCTCGCCCATCACCGATATGGACACAATTGCTTTTTGTCTTGACAACGACGTCCCCATCATGCCCGGTGCATTGACGCCCAGCGAAATACAGGCTGCGTGGGTCGCCGGAGCCAGTGTGGTTAAAGTTTTTCCCGCCCGTGCGTTTGGTCCTATCTATTTCAAAGATATTCTCGCGCCATTACCACATCTACGGCTGATGCCAACGGGTGGCGTGAGTTTGGACAATGCAGGCGATTTTATCCGCAACGGTGCAGTCGCTATCGGTGCCGGCAGCAACCTCGTCAACAAACAGTGGGTTGCGCAGAAGGAATGGAGCAAGTTGACGGCGCAGGCAGCGGCGTATGTCAAGGTGGTGCGTGAAGCAAGACGTGGTTAGGAGCGCAAATAGAAATAAACCCATAACCGTATCATGCCTGGTTTCACAGGCATGATACGGTTATGGGTTTTTGCTCCCTAATCCTTAGCAAGATTTGCCTTGGTAGATTTTCACAACAGAACCAACAACGGACTACTTTTCAGCTTCAGGATTTCCAAGAAGATCAACAGGCTTCTTCGCTGGGTCAGCAGGCTGATCCACCGGAATTAATACAGGTGGAGATGTTGGTACAACGGTTGGAGGCACTGCTGTCGGTGGGACTGCTGTTGGTGGGGCTTCTGTTGGCGGGGCTTCTGTTGGAGGCACTGCGGTTGGTGGGACGATTGGCGGCGGTAGCGGCGTAAATGTCGGTGCAACATCAGGCTGCCGCGTGGGTAGCTCAATATAAATGGGGGTGGCAGTCGGTTCCGGTGCATTGGGCGGCGGTGCATCGTCATTTTCAGGACCAGGTAGGAATGCGGGTGCTTCCGGCAATTGTGTCGCCGTTGGTGCCAGCGTTGGAACCTGTGTTGGAACCTGTGTTGGTATAGATGTTGCTGTCGGCGGTGGCAAGGTTGGCACAGGTGTTGCTGTTGGCAATGGCGTCGCTGTTGGCGCAATCGTTGGGATTGGCGTTGCGGTGGGGATTGCCGTTGGCGGTGGTAATGGCGTGAATGTGGCCGTTGGCAATGGCGCGGCTGTCGGCGGTGGTAATGGCGTGAACGTGGCCGTTGGCAATGGCGCGGCTGTCGGCGGTAGTAATGTCACTGTCGGTGTGGATGTAGGTTGTGCAACTGGCTGAGATGCCTCTGATGGCGTCGTTATCTCTTCATTTTGAGGACTTTCGCCTTCGTGCGACCCCACTACTAATGACCCAACGCCTTCTTCCAGTACAGAAGGCGCATCCACAACCAATTCATCTAGCGGCGCACTTGTTGGCATAGGCGTCCATGTTGATGTTGGCTCAGACCGCACTGGTTCGGATGGGCTATCGAATTGCTCCTCAGATTGTTGCTGTTGTGACTGGGGCTGCGGCTGCACCGTCGGTTGCGGTTGCGCAGTCGGTTGCGGTTGCACTGTCGGTTGCACTGGCACAGTCGGTTGCACTTGTGCTAGAGGTTGCACCTGCGGTTGATTCTGAGTGGGGTTAGGTAACTGTGGTTCAATTGGCTTTGGAGCGACAACTTGTTTTTCCACAGGTTTGACTGGTTCATCCTGCTCAACAACTGGATTCGGGACAATTTCAGCTACTGCTGCTGTAGGAGCCTCATTATTTACAGGCGGTACAGTTGGCGACGGACGTGGTGTTGGCTGCAAGACAATTTCAGATGGGCTTGTTGGCATAGGCACAGATGTTGCGACATTCTCCACCGCCGTCATTGCCTGTGGAACGGTAGTAGGGTCGTCATAGGCTGGGCTAGTCGCTGTTGGCAAGTTGACAACTATCAAATTTTCGATTGCCGTAGACGTCGGTGTCATCAAATCAATATCACTATTCGCATTCTTTTGATTGGGTGTGCTGAGGGCAACGGCCATCCCACTATTTGTCGGTATCAATGTCGCAACAGGTGGCAAATCAAGCTCGGTAATTGGCTCAATGGCTGATGGCTGTGCCAACTTGGGTGCTTGCTGAGGCCGTAATTGTGACACAGCAAGCAGGCACAGCAATAAAACCACACAGGCACTGGTCAGGCTTAAGGCTGGTGAGCCAAATAATTGTGTCAGCCCCGCGTTGATATCGGCAAATAGGTGCTGCAACCGATTTCC
This sequence comes from Chloroflexota bacterium, assembly GCA_039029935.1. GTDB lineage: Bacteria > Chloroflexota > Anaerolineae > Caldilineales > Caldilineaceae. The sequence goes on along the minus strand of JBCCFC010000408.1, from coordinate 6,122 downwards.
ATGTGTTGTTGGTTGAGTACGCTTTTTGGTGGGTGGCGATACAAATCGGGGACTCCGTTTGTATGGTGCGCGATAGGCAGGTGTTTGTGGTTGTGTTGCCCCGCGATGGTTGGCAGGTGGTATAGGGGCATATCCCGCCCCATTTTGCGTGCCATTAGAATACCCATTATGATGCCCGTTACGAGTACCATTTGTCGAGCCATTAGGATGCCCATTGTGATATCCATTAGACCCATTTGTGTATCCGCGATAAACCCCGTTGTGATGTGAGCGGCGAAACGGGTGATTTAAATCAAGGTTGCGCAAATTAGACTCATCGCGGTCAATATCATAGCGATGGTTGGCCTGTTGTGTACTATCAGCCCGTAACATGGCAACTTCCTGCAAAACCTCTTGCTTAAGTTGCAATGCAAGTGCTGCTGGCATGGGCTTGAGAGGTAAATTTTGGGCAAACAATTGTTGAAACGCCTGATCGGTATCATTCTCCGGCATGCTTGGATTTGACATACCGTTGCGAGACTCATCATCTGGCATATGGTCAAAGATGTCGTTGATGCTATTATCAGCCATGTTACATGAATGTACGTTCTTAATTTTCGTCCTGAGCAAGGGCGTTACGTAACTGATACCGCGCCCGGCTCAAAAGAGACTCGGTTGCTTTATAGGTTCGCCCCAATGTTGTCGCTACCTCGTCAACACCCAGCCCCATATGATAGCGCAATAGCAAAGCTTGGCGGGACACTTCTGGTAGTCTCGCCAACGCCGCTTCAAAGTCTTCCCGAATTTCCACAAGCATGGTTGTGTCTGCATCTGTTGCAGGAACCCCCTCGGATAATTCGCTGTCCTCTGCTACTACCCCTCGTCGTTTTCGCCAAAAGTCTGCAACCTTTCGGTTTGCAATTGAATAGACAAATGTCGAAATCTTTACCCGTCCATCAAACGTTTGGATCGCGCGAACCGTTGCGATCATCGTTTCACTCAATACGTCCTCAACGTCTTCCTCAGTAGGTAAATTGTAACGCAAATAGCTATACAGACGAGGTGTTAACTCGTCGGTTAGGCGACTCCATGCAATGTCGTCACCTCGTTTCAGATCAAGGAGAAAATCTTCATCAAACCGACTTGGTCGATTGATGATTTTCAAGAAATCCTCCTATAGTATATTAATCGTAGCCAGGACATAAATCCTTCGTCATCTTTATAACTTCGTTGTGTGCATCAAATATTTCGATGAAGCCTGTCTTACGCTAATTAGTTTACCATTAATAGATGATATTATGCTATTTAGCAGCATAACAATTTGAGTTTGATGTTACTATATAAAAGATGAGATGCGTGTAGAAGTGGAAAAAAAGTGTGGAGTGCAGTGCTTGTAATAATGAATATCGCCAAAATTATTTCTTAAAATTTTCTTTCAGTTGTTAACTAATTTTAGCTAACTGATAGTTGAAATCAAAGCTTTTGGGCAATAACAACACACTGCCTGGATATATAATCTGTTTCACATCACCTTCCAAAGGTCAATATGTGTGTTGTGGACTGAAGTATTTAGGCAAATTAATAATATGCTTGTTCAGATCATATGGTAATTCTTTATGCAAACTTACCTTACTGATTGTGAGCTAGATGGATTTGTTGGCGTAACTCCATACGAGCAGCCTCAAGGTTCTTCTTGGTTTTAAAGAAGGCAGCTTGGGTAAATTCTAGTTCACCAGATTGCAGCAATCGCTCCATTGACTCGACAATTAGAAGTACTTTGGATTCAAGCAGCTCAATGGTTGTGCCATACAGCCGTTCCGGTAGCAAGTAGCCGATGATCAATAATGGGATGGCGAATGCAAGCATTCCACGACGGATAACTTCGTTTAGTTGCGGGCTAAATTGTGAAGGCAAAATGAGCAACAGGAATAGATAAATCAACAGCGTTAGGGTTAAAACTTGCCAGCGTGCAATGGGGCGAGCAAATGATAAATCTTTGACAGAAGCTGGAAACAAATCATATTGACGGATCGTCAGAAGCCAATGATTGAAGCGATAGCAATGTTGGAGGTGTACACGGTGTTGATCCTGCCCAGCCAACTCCGATGCATAATCTCGGCAATATTCTGCCAGCCGATAAAACTCATTGCGGGTTAATTTCTTGGGTTGATACTCGACTGCGGCGTAAGCGGGAAACTGTTTTCTGATTAACTCTTGTAAATAGGTGTACATAGATTCGACACTCATTAGAAGGGTGTGTGCAAAGACAATGGTTACTTACTGATCACACTGTTGGGTTGCGCACATCTGTCTACTTATCCAAAAAATTTATCCGCCCACAAAGCCGCCGCAAAGAGAAGTCCGCCCAAAATAGCTGCTTGCATACAGGCTTTATAGAGCAGATAGCCATGCACAGGTAAACAGAGGTCTCGCTCAATTTTGGCGAATACTTGCAGTGCTTTGGGAAGCGTTGCCAAGCAGATCAGTGTCCAAAGAGGTAGGTTGGATATGCTGACCAGCAATACAAGGGCCACATAGGTTAAGATGATCAACACTGCACCAATATCCACCGCCCGGTTAGAGCCAAAGATGACCGCCAGCGTTCTTTTGCGGATAATCCAGTCACGACGACGATTCAGCAGGTTATATTGGAAGAAGACCAGCATGGATAATAACGCAAAGGGGATGCTTGCCCAGAGTATAAGCGATGAGATTGTCTGCGTTTGGGCATAGTAACTACCCAACGCAGGCAGAATGCCATACCCAAGTAAGAGACCAATTTCGCCGATACCCCAGCCCCAATAACTATAACGAATGGGTGGCATGGCGTAAGCATAGGCAAGGAAAAAGCCAAGCCCACTGAAAAAGAGAATAGGCCACGCGGAGAGAAAGGCTACGCCGACACAGCAGACAAACCCGATGAGGAGCGCAATGATGCCTAAACTTTTGATCGTACCTGGATAAATTGATTTAAGATGAATCAGACCATAGCTTGCGGTCAGAGAATAGGTGGAGCGGTTTTGGATTTTTAGAAAGCGTTGTGCCTCGTAATACTCGCTCAGTGCGTTTAGCCCCATTGTAGTGGATAAGACACCCATACAGGTAAACAGAAACAACAACCCATTAAATGCACCTGTCTCCCACCACGCCAACATGGCAGCACAAAGTACAGGAATTGACACCGCAATCGCTGCATTCACACGCATGAGCAGCCCAAAGGCTTCCAGCATGGTTTTGGGTGGTTGTGGCAAAACATCCAACAAGGGTTTCCCCAAAGTGGTTTCTCTTTGGCGTTCAGAGACGGATGAATCGGATAACCCACGCAATGAATTGTTTGATGCAAATTGATAATCGGCCAGTCGCATTGTTTTTATTTACTTTCGTCACTATGGTGTATGATAGTGTTTGCTGAAATCTATCTCAAAATGGGTTTAAATGATCAAACCCTACGATTTTGGATAACGGTATAAATACAATTCTATCATCCATGTCAAGTCCATCACAAACATGACGCTAGTTATTAAGCACTTGGAGCGAGCTGTCTATGCTACTCATTGGTTGTGTTCTTGTCTGCGCTTTCTTCTGCCGTCTGTTGAATGCTGTCGTCAGCATCGACCGTGCGCAACTGCCACACTTCAAACAACGGTGTACCATCTCTCTGCGAAAATGTCTGTAACAAAGATGGTATATAGCCATGATTTGTGCTGGTCTCCATAAAGGCGGCTCGTCGTCCTTGAAAAACGGTTGCATGGGGCGCACGTAGCAAATACACTGTATCAGTATGGGGCAAAAAGACATGCAATCGGTCCACATATCCGGCATCTGGCTCTGTGGTGGACTCATAGCCAAAGATTTCAATCGGTCGCACAGTCCCTTCACTCAAATAGCGAATCGGTGCATCCAGCCCCCAGTCGAGTACAATTGGTACACCAAGGCCATTGTAGCGTAGAGAATAGGCTAGATGATAGGTGGCATCGGAATGATCTCCTAATCCTCCACTATTTGCAAGTATACGATGATAACGGACAGTATTTACAGCATCACCACCACCCCAGAATAACAACACCACTAGAATGACGACCAAACCCCAAGAGAATGTTCCCTGATAGCGTGTTGTTATCGACTCTTTTTGTGGTTTTGCCTGTTTCGATACAGCCTTGTTGATAGGTCCTGTGGTAACTACTGAGTCTTTTTGTGAGTATTCTGTTGTCAAAATGCTCAGGGCAATCGCAATCGTTCCAATCAGAAAAGGATGGATAAGAGCATAGTGCGTAATAAAGAGGTCTGTAATTGTCACCAGACTAAAAAGAATGGCACAGACCAATAATAGCAGGGGCAAGCCAATTAGCCAGAGACGTTTCTGGATGGCAGCGATGACAACGCTTACGAGCAAAAGGACACCTGCTATCCAAGGGGCAAGCACATTTTGGTAGATGCCGCCCAGATACCAAAAGTGTTCACCCGTCAGTAGTTGGTGAAGTTGTGTCAATCGAATCTGTGCATTCTCCAACACGGCGAAATTGCTGACACCATAATAGCTCTGCCCCAAATTACCTGCAACGTTGAGCCATGTGCCACCGCTTTGTAGGTTAAAGAGTATGAATGGCAGGAGTGGAAGCAAAAATGTGAGTAAGAGAGTTATCCACATTCTGATCGATATGACAGGCAACGTTGGTTGTACCCGCCGTTGAAGAAGCCAAATGAGCAAAAAAATCACACCAAATGGTAAAATCAACCATATAGACAACAGTTTGGCATACAGCGCAAATCCGGCGGCAAGAACTGCGAGATGTAGTGCAATGCCGTGTCCACCGCGCCACCAGTAAAGAGCCTGCCACATACAGAGGAATGTGAGCGGTTGTGTCAAGTTGGTGACAAAAATGCCTTGGCGACTCCAGAAAATGAAGGTTGGCGATACGGCCAATAGCGTTATCGCCAGTAGCCCCGGTAGAGAAATGGGGACACGTGAAACCTCTGTCATCACCCCCCGGAAGTTGGCGCGTCCAAAGTGGAAGACCCATGTAGAGATGAGTCGCTCCAGTGTCAACAACGTCGCCAGCCCTGTCAACACGGGCAAAAAACGCAAATTGGGTACGCCAACCCCTGTTGCAGCAAGAAATGGCATCGACAGATAAATGTTTAATGCACCAATATAATCCTGAACCATTAGCGGCAGTGACTGACCGAATAGTGTCAGCGTTTGGTCACGAAACGCGGTAATAGGCAGACCATGCAGCAACTCAATTGCATTCAACCCCGCTTCCTTGGCTTCGTCATAGTGGAGGCCGGGTAAGCCTAGCTGTACAACTGTGGCAATTAGGTAAAGTGCGAGGCTGGTACAGTACCACACCCTCATCCAAGATATTTTGTTCATTACTGTGGTTTGTCCGTCACTGTGGTTTGTCCTAGAATAGGAAAGGATACACCAGTAACACAGATTGGTTATCTGTGGCGCAGGTAGCCAACCTGCGATACTTTCCTTTGTCCTAGAATAGAAAAGGATACACCAGTATCACAGATTGGTTATCTGTGACGCAGGTAGCCAACCTGCGATACTTTCCTTTGTCCTAGAATAGGAAAATATACACCAGTATCACAGGTTGGTTATCTGTGACGCAGGTAGCCACTCGGCTGCACAATCCGTACAGTACATACCCTCCATATATGCCTAGTTGCTTTGGTCTACGTACTAGGTACATATCGTGTTCTGCCTCGTATACTCTTCCGTGGACACCAATCTTGCGATGCTGTCATTAGCGTAGCCTGCATGTGGTTCGTGCTAAAGGTTGCCCAACGCTTACCTGAACTATTCCTCAAGCAGTCGACCAACCCATCAAGCGAGGGAATCACAAAGAAACACAATGAGGCGCCCGTTCACGCCCCCAGCTGAGAAACTCCTAGCCTGCTTGCACGCCGATCTCATCCTAGCATACTGCGACGCTGTGCTGCAATGTGGCGTTGATGCCAAGATAGCATAGAACACCAAGGCTAGGTGAGCGTAGCTAGGCAATGGCGAACCGAATCGATGTGATAGGTCGGGGCCCTCCACCTTGCACCATCTGCCGCTGCACTACGCTGCATACGTCATCGTTGCGGCTCTACAGAAGCGGTCCTTTAACTACGTGTCAACGGTGCATCTGAAG
>JBCCFC010000407.1:0-10166 GCA_039029935.1 Chloroflexota bacterium | reverse complement strand
ATGGTGTCGGTCCCCACCGTTTCGGCGACCAGTTCGTTTTCGCTGGTGGGTGCGATGTAGCCCGGTGGGTAGATGACGGCCCACACATCCTGCACACGTTTGTCATCACGGATGTCGGCGTGGATTGTGCCGCTGCGGTCATTGACAGCATTTGGCAAGGATGCGACAAAGATATGCGGCGGCCAGTTGTCACCCAGCGTCCCCGCATAGTTGAAGCCACGTTCGCGCGCAATCTGGGCGTCATCAAACTCGTTGGGGATGCCATTGCCGTTGGCATCAATCCAAGGCTCTTGTGATCCATAAAGCAGTTGCACGATGTTCTTGGCCGTGCCAAAGCTGGTGGCAAGGTCACGCCCCTGTTGCAACAGCGTGATAAAGTTGTCCGAGAAGTGGATGCCATTGCGGGATGCATAGGCGTCAGAGTCCGCACTGGTGGAGGCAACAATGACACGCCCCGGATGGCTGATGCTATCGCGCCCCGCGTTCCCGCTCTGCTCGATAAAGCTGCCCGCATGACAGGCTTCGATTATGACATTGACGACAACACCGGGGACCGCCGCTTCCAACTCGGTGAGCCAACCATCCAACTCCGCTGGTGTCAGCCGTTCATCCTTAAACTCATCCAGATAGATACGGTCAGGGTCGCCGTGATCGATAATGTAGAGATTGAGGACACTGTTGACTGGATTCTCGGCATCCGAGGTAAGCTGCTCTACCGCCCATTGGGTAATGCCCCGCCGCAGATTGTCGTTGGTGACATCATCGTCATAGCCCTCAATATTGCTCGCCGCCAGCACCAAAATTTCATCCGCTTCCATTCGCTGTGCCTGAAACATCTGATAGACATGCTCTGCCGTCTCATCAATGTTGTCCTGCAATGTATCGTTGAGCCGATAGCGTCCCGCCACAATAATCACCGCCCGACGCGGTTCTTCATCTTCCAGTGGCAATGGGCGCACCGATACATCATAGGAGACATCGCGTCCCGCCACGCTGTCATCAAAATGGGAGAGCTTGAGATAGTAGGTCTGTCCAGCGGTGGCGTTGATGTCGAGACGCACCCCGGGTGCAAAGGTTTCGGTCCAGCGGTCGGTGGAGAGGACATCGCAGTTGGTGTAGTAGAAGAGATCGACGTCGGCGCGAGAATTGTTGGGGATGTCTACTTCTACGCGATAGGTGCGGGTGGCTGGGGCGGTGAATTTTATCCAGTCTTCGTCACCAGAGTGATGAAAATTGTGAGATTGAGAACGCCCAGTCGTTTCTATGGTGGTTGACTGGACACAAGTGTTATCAGATTCATAATCATCAGCAACTTTTGGAGTGGTAATAGAAATTTCATCGCTATACTCGCTCCATAATTCATTCCGCTGGTCATCATCAGGATACGGGCCAATCCATCCAAAATGGATTGGCGGTACCCAATCATGTGCTGGTGTATAAGTGCGTATCCGAAAACTATAGCTCGTATCAGTCTCTAGCCCCGAAATCACGTAATTTCCATCGCTTTTAGTGTGGGTCTCACCATGTTTAGTGTAAGTTCCATCATTCTCTATATAAATCTCATAGTAACCACCTTTATCTTGGAAGGCAATGGGAGTCCAACTGAGTTGCAAAGTGTGGTCGGATAGGACGGTGGCGGTCACGTTTGTTGGCGCAATCGTCTGTGTAGCAGACCAATCACTACCGAGAAACGAGGCTAGATCATCATTGGTGATGACGACACGATTGTATCCGAAATAGACGTTGAGATTTGGTAGGTTACTTAGTTCACTGGGTATACTGCTCAACTGGTTTTTAGATACACTAAGGGAAGTGAGATTAGATAGGTTACCCAGCTCGCTAGGAATGCTGCTCAAATGATTGTTAGATAAATCAAGGAAAGTAAGATTAGCGAGGTTGCCTAATTCACTAGGGATACTGCTCAATTGGTTGTTATATAATTCGAGATAAGTGAGATTAGATAGGTTACCCAGTTCGCTGGGGATACTGCGCAACTGATTGTTGTATAAATCTAGATCCCTGAGATTGGAAAGATTGCCGAGTCCTGCTGGAATGTTACTTAATTGGTTATGATTTAATTCAAGGGTATCGAGATTGGAGAGGTTGCCTAGTTCACTCGGAATGCTATTCAATTGGTTTCTATATAATTCGAGGTAAGTGAGATTGGAGAGGTTGCCTAGTTCACTCGGAATGCTGCTCAACTGGTTGATAGATAAATATAGATACTTGAGATTTGAAAGGTTGCCCAGTGCCGACGGAATGCTACTCAATTTGTTACCAGCTAAATTAAGTGTCGTGAGGTTGGAAAGATTGCCCAATTCACTGGGGATGCCACTCAATTTGTTATTGTATACTTCAAGAGATGTAAGATGGAAGAGGTTACCCAACTCATGCGGCAAGACACCAACTAAATTATTGTTGGACCGAAATCCTACAAGGGACAGTCTAGTTACATTACCATTATTGCAACCCACCCCAGACCAGCTACAGGGTGTCCTTGTCTGCAACCAATTAATACTCTCCTTCCAGTTCGGTCCTCCTGTATCACGATAAATCGCCACTAATGCCTCACACTCAATCTGCGGAATCTCACGTACATTTAAACAAGAAAAGGGTTGAGCTTCAGCCCAGTCCGGGTCTTTATCATCAAGAAATATTTTTATATCTTCACTGATACCAGTTAGATAGTTATTGCTAAGAGACAGATGGTTTAGATTGATCAATTGTGTAACGCTCACAGGTAGGTTACCTAACTGGTTCCAAGACAGATCGAACCATAAAAGATTAGAGAGATTGCTGATTTCTGTAGGGATGCTGCTCAACTGATTCCGAGAAAGATCGAACCGCGAAAGATTGGAGAAGTTGCTGATTTCTGTAGGGATGCTACTTAACTGGTTGTCATTAAGGTAAAGCTCTGAAAGATTAGAGAGGTTGCCGATTTCTGTGGGGATACTGCTCAACTTGTTGGACGATAAATCAAGTGTCGTGAGATTGCGGAGGTTGCCGATTTCTACGGGAATGCTACTTAATTGATTATCATTGAGGTAAAGCCGTACAAGATTGAGGTTGCCGATTTCTACGGGGATGCTGCTCAACTTGTTGGACGATAAATCAAGTGTCGCTAGATTAGAGAGGTTACCGATCTTTACGGGTATGTTACTTAATTGATTATCATTGAGATAAAGCCAAGCAAGATTGAGATTGCTAATTTCTGTGGGGATGCTGCTCAAATTGTTGTCATTAAGGTAAAGCTTTGAAAGATTAGAAAGGTTGCTGATTTCTGTAGGGATGCTGCTCAACTGGTTGGAAGATAAACTAAGCACCTCGAGATTAGAGAGGGTACCAATCTCTACGGGGATGCTACTCAACTTGTTGCCCGATAGGTCAAGAGCCTTCAGGCTTCTGAAATCCCCAATGACACTAGGCAATAAGCCAATGAGGTTGTTGCCTTTATTATCGTTATCAAGGCCCAGTGCGGTCACATGCCCACCCGAGCATCTAACTCCAGACCATCCATCACAAGGTGTCGTCGTCTGCAACCAATAGTTTCTAAGAGACCAATCAGGCCCGCCTGTTTCATTGTAAATTATCACTAATGCTTCACACTCAATCTGCGGAATTTCGCTCACGGTGGTGCAGTCGAACTCGGTCTGCTGCGGTTGCATATGCGCTGTGACAACATCCTGCGGCACACTGGCATATAAAAAGCATACGGTTGTGAATAGAATAATTCGTAAAATGAGTTTCATTGTCGTTTGTCCTTTCAAATTGCTATCCTTGAGTAGGCATTGTCTCCACTTTTCTTCCTACTGACGAAAAAGGAACCAGTCGTTCTGGCTTTAATAAACTCATTTTTTGGCAAAATCCCCGAAGCAATTTTGAAATCGAGAAAATCATATTGACAATCACCCCCTCGTTCCGTATACTACCAAATATAAAAACAATATCAGCGATACAGCTAAATTGACGGAAATATTGGAGAATACGATGAACAAAACCGACAGCCCTCTGAAACGGCTGGTCCAGATTGCACCACAGGACTTTGCGGAATAGTTACTCAAGAAAAAGGTCATTGCAATTACGCCAGCGAACATTGAACTGCAACCCAATCCCAACGCCACCTACGCTGATTTGGTCTTCTGGGTGACGGTGGAGCCGGATGAAGAGGATAATGAAAAGACGCCCTATCAGGTATTGTTGCATTTTGAATTTCAGGGGAAGAGTTCAAAGCGTCCGATGCGCTTTCGTGTGTTGGACTACATTGTTGGGTTCACCGACCAAGAACGAGGGGTGCGCATTCACAGCGTTGTTTTCTACATTGGTGAAAAGACCAATGTGACAGATACAGGCTATCACCAAGTCATGGGCATTGGCAAGCGTGTGACCTTGGCATGGCACTATGACGTTATACACCTTTGGACACTGGACCCGCAGGAGTTATTGGATGAGGGACGACCTGTATTATTACCATTACTGGGGCAGACCAATTTGGAGCAGCCACAGGAAATCATCCCACAGGTTTACCAGGCAATTCGGTCTGTGCCGGATACGGAAACGCAACATCGGTTATTGCTAGAGTTACTGGCTTTGTTACAAGATGAGGAGGTAATGAAGATGATTGAGACCATGATAGAACAGGATGAGTGGGCATTGGATACGCCCTATCTTCGTCGTTGGCGTCTCCGGCTTGAAGAAGCCCAAAAGAAGCAGGAGGAGGCGCAAAAGAAGCAGGAGGAGGCGCATAAAGAAGTGCAGAAAGCATATGAAGAAGCACAGATATCTCGTGAAGACGCGCGAAAGATGCGCGAGTCACGGCGCCAAGATATTCTGAGCTTAATTTTATGGCGTTATGATCCAAAAGCCAAAGATTATATGCAACTTCAGAAGTTTTTATCGTCCATTATGGCTGATACCAAACTCAAAGAGATTTTTGATGCCATTATGAATATCGAGGATTTCAAACAGTTTTATCAGGTTGTGAAAGAGGCCGCTCAACCAGCCAATGAGATGGAGGCCGCTGCTGTGTAAGATTGTGATCAAACGGGGATGCGGACGAGCGCGGATGAAAGCGGGAAGACCGTGTAATTTGCGCTTTCCGCTTATCGAATGACGACTGGTACATCAGAGACCACTCATCACCAAGTGAGCCAAGTGCAATAACCTACGTAAGGATGCGATAGATAGGTCATCTAGCTCGTTGTATTCACCATTGCCATTGGCGTCAATATGACTAACTGTCTCGTCCTATATCCAGCACTCAACCCTACCCTCGGATCACCGTAATCGACCGTCCTGCTGGCGATGTCGCCATCTCCGTCGTCGTGCGTTCACTGATTTTGGGCAAGTCGCTGCGTTGATCAAAGATGACCAGCCATCCCCTTTCCAAGCCCAACCCACTGAGATAGACATCCAACTGTGTGAGTCCAGCGTTCAATGGGTCTGCCTGCCCATCACGCCATACTTTGAGTTCCATGCCGACACGTACATCTCGATAGAAGAGACAAAGGTCAATGCGTCCCATACCGATGGCGTACTCGCGCTCAATGAGCCCTTCGCCGTTGACCACGCGGTGCAGATAGGTCATCATCACCAAGTGTGGGGCAATCTCGTGATAGGGTGCGCTCTGGAGCAGCGGTTGCCCATGCTGTCGCCAAAAGGCCAAGAAGGAATCGAGCAGTTGGGCGGTGTTGAGCGAGCCATCCGCATTGAGCCATGTCGGTTGCACAGTGGGGAGTGAGTCTTGCGCACTGCTGGCAAGGACACGGGGAATGACTTCGCCGTAGATGGGGTTAGCGATTGCCATACTACTGCCATTGATACGGCGGACCAGCCCCAAATCTACCACATAATCACGGTCATCAAGCGGCACATTGCTCAATGTACCGCCCGCTAGAATCGGCTCAATCACGCGACGGACGCGCTCATCAAGCAGTTTATCAGTCAACTGGTCTAGATGTGTCTGGCGTCGCTGAATCAAAATTTCTCGGGACTGATTGATATGGGCGACCTCAACAGGCATGGTTTCATCCAAGACCAGCTCCTCGACCGAGACTTTGGCAAGCGCGTTGACCAACCAAGGTTGCCCCTGCGAGAGGTGAAATACTTGTGCAAGGGCATCATTGGTAAACGCCTGTCCCGTTTCATCTGTATGTTGACGCAGGAGGGCATAGACTTCCTCTTCGGTAAAGTTGCGCAGGGCAAAAGAACGTGCGGCAATGTTAAAGGGGCTATTGGTATTGAGACGGGGTGAACCGCCAGCGCGGATTTTGTAGTCCCGCACGTCACGCAGCCCAATGAGTGCAACAGAATTGGGAAAGGCGGTTGGGCGTCGTGGGAAACCATCGCGTAGTTGACGAAGGACTGAGAGTAAGACTTCATTTTGGAGTGCGTCAATTTCATCCAGCAACACGACCAGAGGGAGCGATGCCTCCAATGACCACTCGGCAAGAAACTCACTGATGCCCTGGCCGTTGGGGGCATCGGGTTTCCAGTCAGAGGGATGCAATGTTTTGGGCAACTGAAACCGAATATTCTGACGCCAACTATTTAAAATCGCATCTTCTGCCTGACCAATATCATGGGGAAAAGCCGCACCGACCTCCATCGACACCATCACGCTGATATAGTCGCCCGACGCAGTCAGTTGACGCGCCAATTCTAACATAGCCGTCGTTTTGCCAGTTTGACGAGGTGCATGAAGGACAAAATAAGATTGTTGTGCAATCAACCGTTTAACGACACGCTCATCCAAGCGCATCGCAGAGGGTAACATATAGTGAATTTTTGGATTACACGGTCCAGTGATATTGAAAAATTTCATCGTGTTTTGCTTGGCTCCTGTTGACAACAAATAGAACGATAGGCATTGCGACTATTGTACCATTTTTCGACAATATGGATGCAATGTCCATAGGAACATATGAACCTATTCAACAAGGAGATGGGAGAGGCATAGATGTCCTGAGTTTGGTAGAATAATCCACTGATTGGTCAACTGATATAAGGCCATCCCACAAAATGAAGTGCCCTCTGAAGCGCGGAATTAGCACTCTCTAGTGCGGGTCGTACACGAGTAAGTTGGCATTAGGACCCAAAGGGTTCCCCTGCCTAATCCGCGAGTATTTATTTCTGTGGAATGGCCTAAAACAAAAAAGTGCAAGCAGCACCAAACACCCATCTCCACGATAGGCATCTGGTGCTACTTGCACTACTTGATGTTGGTTCTCGTTCTGTATATCTTGAATGCACTGGGTCATTATTTTTGGAGATTTGAATTTGCTACAAACTCAAAACAGCGTACTGTTCACCCTGCCCCAACCATGCCAAATCAAAATCCCCAATGGGTACACGTAGCGCAGGTATGTGAAATGCAGGGTCATTCAGATAAACAAATTGCGCATCCATCCCGACCAAAACAACTGCATGTTGATTTGGGGTGTGGTTCCAGTAAGGCAGTTCTGCTGTTTGCACGGGCACAATGGCTGGCACATTTTTGGTAAGCGCGTCATAAAGATTATCGAGTGTTCCTTGGTGACAATCAACCTGTATTCCTAACCGTCCTAGTTTGGTGATCTGTGAAAATGGAACACCGACGCCCCTTGGCCGTAATAGTCTGGAAAGTCGCCAATCGCCAATAGGAAGCTGGTCGCTGTAGATAATTCAATGCCATTGAAGCACATATAACCAAGCAGTCTCCATCTTTGCGTTGATGTTGCAGTGGTACTCGTAGACGAATTGGCGGTCTGTTGGTAGTCATTATCATTATCCTACAGGCATTAGCCCTGGCTTGAATGGTTGTGGACTGGGCATTATATATTCATCCTCTTGCATGTCTTCGCCCTCTTGTTCATCGTCATCATCCCATGCAAGAATTGGAATATCAGATATATCATCAAGGATGCATTCAGGTGGAATCATGTCATTGGATTTTAGCTGGAATGGCGGTAGCTCTGCCATTAATGATTCTGTCGCATTTTCAATTTTGTCTTGACATTCTGGCGTATTATACATCTCACCTGTCTGCACATTGACATCCACACGCCCCACCTCGCCCAAAAGCCCCTGCTGTGTCGAGTATAGCATGGCAGGAACACGCCAGACGACAGCATGACGGCTAATCGCAAGCGTCGGCTCTCCAGCAGCAAGCATCATGCTAACATCCATAAACAGCCAATGCTTGACCTTCTTTTGGGCCTCATCTGCTGATAGATTAATCGAAAAGGTACGTTTGACTTCAAGGTTGATATGTTCCCCTTTTTCGGGCAAGGAGTATTCATCAAATACAACTGATAAAGACATAATTAAGCCTCCATTTTTTACAAAACAATAGGGTCTTATTCATTCGGTGGCACGTGTGCCTATATAAACACGATTACCCATCTCGATCCGCACGACTTTTGCGCAAAATGCCCTCAATCCGCTCCTGTGCTTTTGTCACCAACGCTGCATCCGTGCCAACTTCAACATACCGTTGGTAATCCGCATAGGCATTTTGGACATCACCTTGTTTTTGATAGGCAGCACCGCGATTGTAATGGACTTTGGTAGAGTTGGGGTCCAGCGTCATTGTCTGCGTATAATCCTGAATGGCGGCGGCGTAGTTGGCCTGTGCATAGTAGACATGCCCGCGGTTGAAATAGGCTTTGGCATAGTTTGGCTGCACGTTGATGGCTTGATTGAGATCAGCGAGCGCGCTCTCATACGCACCTAGTTGACGATAGGCTGCCCCACGATTGACGTAGGCGTTGACATGGCCGCTATCAAGCGCAATCACCTGGGTGAAGTCACTGACGGCGGCGTTGTAATCGAGCAGCTTGACATAGACAGAGCCGCGATTGTAGTAGGCGTTGGTCAGCGAGGGATCAAGCGAGAGTGCCATTGTCAAATCTTGGATGGAGGCTTCATATTCGTTGAACTTGCGATAGGAAAGCCCCCGTGTGTAATAGGCTTTGGCGGAATTTGGGTTAAGGCTGATTGCCTGGGCAAAGTCGTTGATGGCTTCAACATAGCGCGCTTGGGCATAGTAGACGTTGCCGCGACTCGTGTAGTAGCTGTCCAAAAGCCGTGCGTAGGATGATGCGGGGTCGGATGCCAATGCAATCGCTTGGGCGTAATCGGCGAGGGCGGCGTCAATATACCCAAGATTGCGATTCATCTCGGCGCGCTTGGCATGGGCTTGGGCATGGCTGGGCTGGAACTCAATGACACGATTGTAATCGGCAAGGGCGGCGTTGAAATCGTTGAGCTTTTTATGGACGCCAGCGCGATTGTAGAAAGCATTGATATAGGTCGGAATCAGGTCAATCGCCTGTGAATAGTTGGTCAATGCGGTTTGATAATTAACGCTGATATCGGCGATCCGTGCTTGGTAGTAATAGGCTTTGGCCGTGTTGGGGGCAATCGAAATAACCGTGGCAAAATCTGATTGCGCACGACTGTAATTATTCAGCGAATAGTAGGTCATGCCGCGTGTCATGTAGGCACTCACATAGTCAGGGTTGAGCGAAATGGCGGTGTCAAAATCCGCAATTGCCGCTTGTGTATTCCCCTGTGTGCGGTGGATGCGCCCGCGCTGATGGTAAACATTGGGGTAGTCGGAAACCAGTTGAATCGCTGATGTATAATCGTTGAGCGCACGGGTAAGTTGTCCCAGTTCGGCATAGGCAAGCCCGCGATTATAGTAGGCGTTGGCATACTCGGCGTTCAGGGTAATGGCCTGTGTATAGTTGTCAATGGCTGCTTGATAATCACCTGACCGACCATATTGAGAGGCCAGTTTGTAATAGGTTTTGGCTTGGGATTCTGGGCTAGGTGTTGGTGTGGCAGCTTGTGCTCCTTCCTCTTGAGATGCGCCCTCCTGAGACACGTCCGCAGCAGAATCAGAAGCTGCGTCCTCCTCTGGTGCAACCGAGGCCAACCCAACTCTATCGCCATCATCAACACCGGCGTCGTTTTCATCTTCATCAATTGCCAGTTCATCCGCAGCCAAAGCCTCTGGTTCCACAGATTCACCATTGGTGGTATCAGTCAGTACATTCGTCGTAACATCCGGATTCGCATCATCGCTGGGTGCAGATGGTTCGACAGAAGGGCTAATCGGCGTTAAAGGCAGTTGAACAGGACAACCACTCAGTAATAACATCAAACAGAGCAGACCACTACTCATT
>JBCCFC010000406.1:0-10182 GCA_039029935.1 Chloroflexota bacterium | reverse complement strand
GGTTGACGCTGACCACTTACGGTCAACAGTGCATGAAGTACGTCAAACCTTGTCTAGTAATTCGCTGCCCGAAAAAGCCCTGCGGGACTCACTGATTGATCGGTTGAACCGTGTCATCTATCTCTACCGGGGGGAGTTTCTTCAGAATTTTCATCTCTCCAAAGCGGCCATGTTTGATGAATGGGTGTTGCAACAACGGGCAGCATTGCAGAGCTCCATGATGGAAGTCTGTGAGGTTCTGGTCCAGTGCTGTCTGTCCCAAGGCAACTTTCGTGTGGGATTAGAGGCAACGCACCACTTGTTGACAATGATGCCTTGGTCCGAGACGGGGCATCGGTTGCAGATGCAATTATTGGCCGAAAGCGGTCAAGTAATCACAGCGTTGGCACAATATGACACGCTCCAACAAATTTTGGCCGATGAGGTTGATGCCGCACCAAGCGTAGAAACGAGATGGCTCTATGAGCAGATCAAGACAGGGGAATATACGCCACAATATACACCCGCTCACCCTACTGATGTGCAAGATGATGCAGCACAAGCATTGCCACAATCGCCCCCTGCCCCATCATCCGTTACCCAGCCGAATCTGCCACACCCATCACAAAGGGAAACAGCCACATCCACAAAACCAACGATCCATCGGGCTACTGAAAAATCATTACACGCATTGAGTGAGTTTCTACCCGCTGCCTCGACCTTTATTGGGCGTGACGAGGAGATCAACGATCTGAGTGAGATGTTGTCTGACCCCACCTGTCGTCTGGTGACAATTTTGGGCATGGGCGGGATTGGCAAAACGTATCTTGTAGCCGAGGCGATCCGAAAATTTGCCCATCAAACGCCTGGACAAGGAAGTGCGCCGCAACCCATTTACTTTATTCCATTGGTCGGTATCCAGTCGGCGTCTGTCCTTCCGGAGGCGATTCTGCAAGCCATGGAAATCAACCCATCTCAAGAGAGTGATTTTTTGGCCCAAATCTGTCGCCATTTACGCAAAGAAGAGGCTCTGCTGATCTTTGATAACTTTGAGCATTTACTCGATGTTGAGCCAGCAGAAAGCACGCTCGCTGAAAAAACCGCGGCAGAGATAGTGACGCATATCCTCAAATCAACTGAATACACACAATGCTTAATCACGTCACGTCAGCCACTCCGTTTGCAGTACGAATATCTCTTTCATTTAGAGGGCATGAAGCTACCTTTGGCTGGTCAATCTCCACCACAGTCAGTCAATACCGCGAACGCGCTCACTAGCAGCGCGATCACGGGTAGCGTGATCAATAGTCGTGTGATTACAGAGATGCAACTCACAGAATTATCAGAAGTTGAGTCGATTCGTCTCTTTCTCCAAGCGGCGCGGCGGAGTCGTCGTACCTTTCGGCTGACCATAGAAAATGCCCAAGCCATTGTCAAATTCTGCACCTTGGTCCAAGGCACACCATTAGCGATTGTGCTGGCGGCGGCGGCAATGGATGTGATGACACCCCAGCAATTGGTTGACCTCTCTCAGGATAATCTGGATGTTCTCCAGGCTCACTGGAATGATGTGTCAGACCGTCAACGCAGTGTTCGTGTTATTTTTGACTATTCATGGCAAAGACTTGATGGCACACTGCAATCCATCTTTCAAAAACTGACTATCTTTCGTGGTGGCTTTACAGCCGAAGCAGCAGAAGCCGTTGTGGGCGCAACCGTCCAACAGTTGCAACAACTCTATCAGCACTCTCTGCTCAAGCCCACCGAGACAGGACGCTATGAGATTCATGAATTGCTGCGCCAGTTTGGGTTTGAGAAGTTTGAGGTGGCTCAGAACTTGACGCCGGAACCATTGGAAGATTCTGTCTGGACACATCATATGCGCTATTACCTGCAATGGCTGGGGGAACAGCAGGCGTCTATGGAAGGCAATCGCCCCAATGATGCCTTTGAAGAGATTGCAGTTGATATCAATAATATCCGGCAGGCATGGCAGCAGGCCATTCAACAGAAAGACTTGGTCGCAATGGCAGTAGGGGCCAAAGCGTTGGCAACGTTCTATTTGGAGCAGGCGCTCTATCAGCCGGGGCTTGTGTTCTTTCAACGGGCCACAGAGATGTTAGAGCCTCTAATCACTCAATTGACTGTGAATGAGGAAGGTAGTCAAAAAAGATCGTCTACAGAGCAAGGTGTCCAGAAGGACGGGGGGACCCCAGCAAGTTGGCAATTGTGTGAGACATACAGTCTCTTACTTGTACAAGAGAGTATCTTTCATTTTGATAGCGGGAGCGACTATCAAGAGGCAATTGCGAGGCTCAGACAAGCCATTGTGCTTTCAGAAGTGATTCCACCCGAACAAGAACGCAAATACGACATTCTAGGCACAGCCCATTATTTCTTAGGAAAGTGTCAACTACGCCAAGGCGAGTATGAAAACGTGTGTCTACAGGCCGATTATGTGATGGCTGCAGCAGCGCAGATATCGGCACAGTCCCCCTTGCACCAACGACTGGCTGCGGATAGCGACTATGTACGTGCGATGGCACTTGGCTTTTTGGAGGAATATGACAGAGCCATTGATTGTGTGCATAACGCCTATAAGCGATATGTCAAACTCGGAAATAGCCGTCGAGAGGTGGATGCCCTAGACGTATTGTCTGCCATCCACTTTTGGGCTGGTCATATTGTCATTGCGCGAACCTATACAGAACAGGGGCTGGCACAAGCCAAAGAGGTTGGGTACGAGCTAAAAAAGTATGAGCTTGGATATGGACTTGCCCAGCTAGATTTGGTCATGGGGAACTATGCCGCCTCCATCCATGCTGGCAAGGAAGTGATACACTTTTTCCAACGTGCCAATGAGATGACGTACACCGCAGATATCAATCTCAATCTGGGCATGGCCTATCAACGGTTGGGGTTGTATACAGAGGCACAAGCACATATCCATGAAGCGATTCGACTCAGTCGTTTGATGGGAACACCAGAAGAGGAAATCCGTTATCTCACAGGGCTGGCGAGTACTTACCAACATTTGGGGCATGATGAGCAAGCACTGGCACTATTGACAGATGTAGAAGCGATGGTTGATGAGCAGCAAATGGAGCATTATCAGCCAACGCTGTTGCTTTGCAAAGGCCATGTTTTGAGCAAGTTGGGACACATTGCTGAGAGCATTGACTATTATCGACGCGGGCTAACCTTCTCCACTATAGGCAATGAAGAAGTTCACATTGAACTCAAGTCGCATTTGGCCGCGATTCTCTGTCAGTCAACACAGCATCAGGATGTATTGAGCGAGGACAAAAATCGCTCCAATAATCTGTCGGTTGCCCAAGGCTACATTGAGGAAGTGCTGCTCTATCTGGACCAAAACCCCGATCAAGTTTATTTGTTTATCGAAACCTTTGAGTTGCACCTCAACTGTTATCGTGTGCTTGTTGCCTGCCAAGACCCACGTGCCATGACCATGCTGAAGACAACCCACACCCTGCTGCAAACCTGCGCCGAGCGCATTGATGTCCCCGGATGGCGACAGTCGTTTTTGGAGAATGTGGCGGTAAATCGGGCAATTTTGGAGGAAGTGGAACGAGTGATCGGGTGACAGGGTGACGGGGAGAAAGGGAGAAGAGGCGTCCCCCTCCCTTTCTCCTATTCCCCATGAATCGCCTGTAAGAAGCTCATCCAGACCTCATCTTGCCCCGGTTTGTTGAGTGGTAAATAGCCTTGTGTACGGGCCTCTTCTTCGGCATTTTGTAATAGAAAAAAGAGAAAGGTGGCTACCTGCGGCTGTTGTGCCAGAATTTTGGCATCGGTATAGAGCATCAGCGGTCGCGTCAACAAATAGGGTGTTGGGTTGCTCTCAGATTGATTGGGCAATGCTCTGTTAATAGACAGGAGGATCAGACCATCGGCATATTTTTCATAATACGTGTAGCTCAGGAAGGCAATGGCATTCGAGTTATTCATCACTTCGTCAACGAGAATAGCCATATCGTCCTGCATGGTTGTGCTAGGGGCTTCGCTTAATGGTGTTTCATCACCGTCAAATACCCGATCCACAAAAAAACCAAATTCGCCACGCGCAGGGCTGGGGATGAAGCGGACAATTGGCTCATCCGGCCATCGCGCATTGATATCCGACCAACGCTCTGCCGTAAAAATTTGTGCCACTTCTTCCAATGTTGCATCTTCCAGAAAGGTATTGCCAACATTTGTAATAATTGCCAGATCATCCGTCGCAATCCGAAGCCCAATCGGTGTACGACCGTTCCTTCCACAAAGCACCAGTTCCTCTTCATTAATCCGCCGACTTGACATCGCAATATCAGGGATACTATCGATCACACTCTCTGGCACACCGCTTTCATTGTTGGCACTATCTAAGGGTGATTCACAAAAGGCTTTGATGCCAGCCGTAGACCCTGTCCCTTCCAATACGAGATTTGTTTTGTAGCCTGCCTGTACAAATCGCTCATATGCACCTTCCACAACAGGATACACCGTTGTACTCCCCATGATATCTATATCACCATTGATACTCTGGAGGAATTTAGATTTGTTTTGGTCCCAAACGCTGATTTCTGCGGGGAAATAGCCCATCGGCATACTTTCTTCGATAATATTGGTAAGGAAAAAATTCATAAAGACCATTAGATGTCGTTTGTTCTGTAAATCATGCATATTGGCATACAGATAGAGAGGTCCTTTGAGTGGATAGGGACTTCTCATGGTACGAATCGAGGCGGGTAAGACATTATCAATCTTGATTACTTTAACGATGTCTTGATGCTTTTGATAATGAGTATAGCTAAAAAAGCCAATAGCATAGGGGTTTTGCGAGACACCTTGGTGGAGCACCGATAAATCATCACTTAACGTTGTGTTGGATGTATTTTGGAGTACATATCCGTTGCCATCCAAAACCTGATTGGCAAAGATGTCAAAGGCACCACTTCCTAGAGAAGGCACATAGCGTATAATCAACTCATTCGGCCAATCGGGATTCACGTCGGACCAGTACTCTACCAAGAAAAGCTGCTCCAGTTCTTCAGTCGAAAGGTTCTCTACAAACTCGTTGCTTGGATGAACAACCACTGTAAGCGCATCAATGATAACTGGAAACTCCACAGGCAGGTATCCATTGGCAGCGCACATTTCTCGCTCTTTGAAGGAGATAGCACGGCTTGTCTGGACGATATCTGCCGCACGGTCCTCACAAAAGAGCTGAATCCCCTGCTCTGTACTAATGCCGCTGATGCTGATGATACTGCGATAGCCTTCTTTGATAAAGCGTTTATACATCTTCGCGGTCAATGTTGTCAGGTCAAAGCTACCACTGATGACAATATCACCTTCGAGATTAAAGGGGTCAATCGTTGGTAAGCTGACCTGACTCTTCTCATTCAATTCGACCAAGGTTTCTAAGAGTTCGGGCGAAATCGCGTTTGTATCTGTAACCTCAATGCGAGGGATAGTTGGCGTTGGTGTGATGATGGGTGGGTCGATGTTTACCGTTTCATCATTTGGATTCTCACGCGCTGAAAACCATTGACATCCAGTCAGTATACTTAGCATGATAAGGAGACTTACAACTCGATTTATATAGAAACATAAACGTGAGCCAGTACGTCGATGGTGAGTATTCGGTAGATCAGTATTCGGTAGGTCAGTATTCGGTAGGTCAGTATACGGGTCCCGATGTACCGAATACTGACCTACTGAATACCGATTACCGGGCCACCGATCTACCCTTAAATTTACACAAATGGTGGTACGATTCATCATAATTTTCCTTCTTATTTTGGCACTCATACACCAATAGAAGTCATCCAATCATCCTGCATGGTCAATTGCTGCTGAGAAGTGTTCCGCCCAATTAGCGTGTCTAGCCGTTGTTGACGATCCTCTATATAGGTGTTCAACGCGGTTGCAAATCTAGTGTGCGTGGTGAGTAGATGGGAAACGGCCTCATGGGGTGTCTGAATTACGACCAAATCATCAATTGCAACCGCCGAAAATGGACTTTCCTTGTCATGCAATAAGGTCATTGCACCAAATATCTCTCCCTTAGATAGTTGCAAAAATAACTGTTCTTCCCCCTCTTCGTCAATCACAAAGAGGAATAGTTGGCCGGATTGAATGAGATAGAGACTATCGTTGGCTTCATTGTGACGAATCAAAAATTCGCCCTTACCATAATGATAGAGTTGACTCTGCGCGGTTAACTGTTTCAAGAGTTCTTCAGGCAGTGTCCGATAGAGTGGAATCATCTGTAACATCTCGATCTTGACAGATGAATCTGATGATTGCTCTGACTCAGGAATTTGTGCGACATTGATGATGCGTACAGGTGAAGGGCGAGGCAGGTTATAGCGTTTGGCAATATAATACAGCCTGTTGTTGACTTCATGGGGAATCCGCAAATAATCGGTAAAGTCTATCCAAAACTCCATGTCATAGATGATGACAGAGTCGCCATAGCTGCTGATACGCACAAACGGCTTACTGGGCTGCTCATGAATGCCATCTATGCCTTGTAACAATTCCAATAGAATATCGCTAATGTAGTTGGGTGGATAGTCATCTGAGTAGTCAATCGTTATAATCATATGATACATCGATCCTGGATGACCCAAATTTTCCACAGCCGCCCCACCCAGGATGCCGTTGGGAACAACAAGTACACTATTCGTTCGTGATCGAAGCCGCGTTGCTCGCCAGTTGATCTCTTCGACAACATAAAAATCATCGTTATAGGTAATCCAATCACCTGTCTGGAAAGGACGGTCGGCAATCAACAACATACCCGAAACAACGTTACTAATGGTGTCCTGAAGAGCAAGTGAGATTGCCAATGCGCCAACACCAATAGCGGCAAATAAACTGCTGATGTCAATCTCCCAGATTGTCATGACATAGGCGATGATTACGCCTAAGACGGCGGCACGACTGATTGTAAAAAAGAGTGACGGCAGACGTGCCACGATTGAATGTGGGTTTGCTTCGGAAATCTTTGTCAAGCTCCCCAAAATGGCAAACGTCGAGTAGATGACCGTAAACCAGAAAATTGTTTCGATAATGCGGACCAAGGTTGGAGAGCCAGTGTATCTGATGATTTGTTGTAGCAAAATTAAAATCGAAAGTAAGGGAAGCGTGACATGACGGATATAGCGTAATCCAGGCACAAGTGGGTTATTTTGTTGTGCCAAACGCTCGATCAATTCACCTAAAATAATAATGAACAGGGGTAAACCAATGACAAGACTGATGACCCAGACAAATAGCTCACTTTGAAAAAAGGTTGTATCCATGATTCATTTCTCCTATTTGGTTCTTTGGGAATGCATGAGGTTGACCTACGACCGTCAATCTCATGCATTCCAGAACACCTCTATTTGCTATTGGATAGCCCAAGTCCGGAGCATTTCTCTCGTATCGGAGTCTGTATCAGAGTCTATATCGGGTCCTGCCGGGTCATCGGATGCCCCCCCCATTGTTATCGGTAGCGCACGATATTCGATGAAGCGATGACGTTCTTGAACTCGTTCATAGATGACCTCGGAGACGAGAATTGTCCCTGGCATTGCCGCCGTTTGAATGACACTTGTTTTGGACACATCATCCCCCCAAACATCATAGTAAAATCGTTTGCGCCCAACCACACCCGCTGTGACATCACCCAAGTGAATGCCGATGCGCATGGTTAAGTCTGTGTGATACGTTTGATTCGATTGCTCAAGTATGTTCATGATTTTAGTGGCAAAATCGACGATGCGATAAACATGGTCAAGATGTGCTTGTAACAACCCACAGGTGACAAAAAAGCGTTGACCGATTAGTGGCTGAATTTCGGCATCGGCAGACGCAGCGGTACTTTCAAATTGTCGAAATAGTTCTGTGAGTTGCTGTACACCGTCGGTTGTCGAATCTAAATTGGCAAGTTGTTCAACACCATTGATCTCAGCAAAGAGGAGGGCAACATTTTGAACCCGATCCAGAATGGGGGTTTCGCCACGCTTGACGCGTTCGGCAATGGGTTTGGGTAGAGCATTCTGCAAGAGGATTTCATTGCGCTGTTGTTCCTGTGCCAAAGTTGTTCGCTGTTCTTGCAGATCGACCACAATCTCATTGATAGATTGGCTCAAACGCCCATATTCATCGGTAGAGGGTATAACCACATCGGCGTCAGGCTCATTGCGCTTGACTTTGTTTATCTGCTCAACCAGAAAATTGACAGGCCAGACAAAATAATAGGACAGCACAGTGGCAAGCAGAGAGACGACAACCACCAGAATACCACTCAGGATCAGAAAAAGATTTTGCAAGGCAACCACTGGTTTCATCACCTCGTCAAAATCTTTGACCGTGATAATTCCCCAGTCAAAGCCCACAATAGACAGGGGGGCATATGCGCTGAGAACAGAAACACCGCGGTAATCGTCCAGAATAAGCAACCCTTTTTTACCTGTCAACGCATCCTGCGCGGCTTGTGTATTGACACTCTGAAAAAGAATGGATGTATTGAAGTCATCAATCGACTTGAGTTGTGTGGGGTTCATGCCCACCGATTGCAGCGTCTTCATATAGCTTTCTTTGTCTTCGATTAGAAAACGCGAATTTGAGCGTAAGGTCATATCTGGCCCCACAAGATAGGTCTCACCACTCTCGCCCAATCCATATTCGACCCAGTTTTGCTCACCCGTCATAATATCATTAATCTCATCAACTGGTAGTTGAATGGCTAAGATGCCCACAATATGGGGACCATTAAAAATAGGGGTAGCAAAGAATGCCGCCGGAGCCTTATACGATGGCGTGTAGGGTTGAAAATCTACGACTTGCACACCACCCGCTTGAGGGTCAAGATGAACCGCCGCGACCGCTTCGGCCAACCCGCTCTTCGAATAGGGACCGCTGGTCAAATTCATGGCAAAATCCACTTCTTTATGCACACTGTAGATAATGTCGTTGGTATCATAGTCAATTAGGAAAATATCATAGTAGCCAAAGCGCTCGATAACATCGCGAAAGAAGGGGTGATAGCGTTCATGCCAGCGTGTATATTCGCTCTCATCACCCGGATTGTCTAGCAAATGTTTTTCTCCCGGTGGATTTGGGTTTTCCGAAATATAATGGTACTGCAAATAGGTAGCTGCGGGGCGTTTGGGGGCATAGAACTCCAGGCTAGGCTGCCCCGAAACGTATTGTGATAAGCCAGGGAAAAAGACATCTGCATAGAATTGTTCTGTAGCACTCGACCATTTTGGATCCACAATTTGACGATCTAATTTTTTAAACTCAGTATTCAAATGTACCATCGCACTAATGACACTCTCTTCTTGTCCCATTGTCCGGACTTGATTCTGTAAGTTCTCAAAATACGACTCAATCTGTGCCGATTTGGAGGATCGGACACTGGTCAATTGGTCAAAGGTTGACTCAATCAGCGCGCTTCGGCTGTTACGCCAGCCAAAATAGCCCATTGTAATGATTGAGCCTAAACTGACGATTAACAACATGGCAATAAGCTCTGATTTTGTACTAAGACGGTTGAGCAGTTGCATAAATCTATCTAACCTCTATTCTCTACCTTATTGTGTTCTATCACAAAACGCTCATAGACCTTACATTCTATCATAATCAATTGAGTATGAGCCAACTCACGCCAATTCATGAGCCAACTCACGGGTGCTTCTGAGATGATTCACTATCTATGAGCATGTGCCTCTGATACACTGTAACCAACGATTAATGACAAGATAGGTTGAAGGGTTGAAGGGTTGAAGGGTTGAAGAGGATTAATAACTATCAACTATCAACTATCAACTATTAACTATTAACTAAAAAAGAGTTTCTCATGAAAAAAGTATGGTATGGTGTAGCAGCAGTCGCGATTGCGGCTTCAAGTTTTGGGTTTGTTTCGCAGACAAGTTTTGGGCAGGATGTTCAGCAGGAAATTCAGGCACAGGTGGCGGCTCTCCGTGCGGGGCAGGCGAGTTCGCTCAATGAGGATAATACGTTGGCGATGGGTGAAGACTCAGAGAGCAATCGGATTCTCGCCAGTGCGGTGGCAAGTCAAACGGCCAATGACATTCCTGTAGTGAAAGCCAGCTTGCCTTCGTCCCTGTATTCCTCGACGACTGGCTTGAGCGCACTTGCGCTGATCGGGTGGACCGGTTTGCCGTCTTCGTGCGGAATGTG
>JBCCFC010000405.1:0-10182 GCA_039029935.1 Chloroflexota bacterium | reverse complement strand
GTTGAAAAGTTGAAGGGTTGAAGGGTTCACCCTCACGCTCCTTCAACTTTTCAACTCTTCAACTCTTCTTCTCCATCGCCTCTAAAATCGGGCATTCACTTGTCGGTCCTTCGCCATGACACTGGTCGATAAGGTTCGCGAGCGCGCTGCGCATCTGTTGCAACGCCGCAATTTTCTCATCAATCTGGGTCACTTTGTTTTGTGCATATTGGCGCACTTGTCCGCTGTTGGCGTGTTCATCCACGCGCAACGCCAACAACTCGCTAATTTCATCCAGTGTAAAGCCCAACGCCTGTGCGCTTTTGACAAAGTGGAGCCGATCCACGCTGCTTGGGGGATAGATGCGATAGCCCGATTCACGACGAGGCGGCTCTGGGAGAATGCCCCGTCGTTCATAATAGCGTAGGGTCTCTACATTCACCCCTACCGCTTTTGCCAGTTCACCTGTTTTTAGTCCTTGCATTTGTCCATCCATCAATCGAAAAAGCATTCATATCATCCATTAGGCATAGTATACACCCTGTACTTTGGTACGGAGTCAAGTAGGAAGTTAGGCGATTCGGCTAATCCACAGAATAAAAATCATCAAATTGTTCTTATGCCATTTTCGCGGTATGATGAACAAAGAAAATTAGTGACGATTATAATTGAAATGATGATAAGCTCCGCATATTGTAAACGTTCGCAAAAAGAGATGGAGGATGTTTATGGCATTTCGTGACTATCGCAAATATACGTTAACCGAAATTAAACAAATCTTTCAGATTGACCTTGAAAATAACGTGGATTTGTTTCCTGGTTTTACGCCAAGCGGGGAGACTTATACAGATTTACAGGCCAATGTCAACGAAATGGCCCTACGAATGCGGTTATCAGCATTTGACAATGAGGCAACACGAATTGGCTTGCTTGTTTCTCATGTTTTATGGAAAGCGGGTCAGGTGTATGGGTTGGGGGTATTTCTTAAACCCGAAGTGAGCTATGTACACGATGATTCTCTGAAATTGCCACACCCATTGAATAGTACGTATGATGGCGCATTGAGTCTTGATGAAATTGATTTTACTACGCCGATTATTTCAGTCGTAGATGTAAAACGTAGCAGCCTATCAAATGGGTTGGGTCAGTGTATCGCTGAGATGTATACAACAATACGCGTCTTTGAGCAGGAAAAGGCGTATGGGATTATCACAAACAGCGCGATTTGGGAATTTCTCGTGTTAGAAAAAGCTGTCGTTTCGGTCGATACACGCAATTATTACAGTCAGTCGGTTGCCGATATTGTTGACCGCATTGGGTACATTGCCGAGCAGTTCAAAAATTAACACACAGTCAGGGGAAAGATCATGAACACACAATCCAACTACACAATCGGCATCGACTTTGGCACGGAAAGCGGACGTGCGCTGCTTGTTGATGTCAGCAATGGACGCGAACTGGCAACGGCGGTTCACCTCTACGCCAACGGTGTCATCGACCAGACACTGCCAGAGAGCAACATCACGCTTGAACCGGACTGGGCATTGCAAGACCCCGCTGACTACATTGCTGTTCTGCAAACAACCATTCCTGCTGTATTACAGGAAAGTGGTGTGGACCCCAGCGATGTCATCGGCATTGGTCTGGACTTTACCTCCTGCACCATGCTACCCACCACAACGGATGGTACACCGCTCTGTCAACTGCCTGACTACCGCAGCGAACCCCACGCATGGGTCAAACTCTGGAAACATCACGCCGCCCAACCCGAAGCCGATCAAATCAACGCGCTGGCAATCGAACGTGGCGAAGCGTGGTTGCCCCTCTATGGTGGCATCATCTCATCAGAGTGGTTCTTTAGCAAAGCATTGCAAATTTTGGACGAGGCTCCCCACATCTATCACGCTGCCGACCGTCTGATTGAGGCGGGTGATTGGGTCATCTGGCAGTTGACGGCTCAGGAAGTGCGTAGCTCATGCATGGCGGGCTACAAGGCGATGTGGCAGAAGGAGGAAGGCTTTCCCAGCAACGAGTTCTTGGCTGCGCTGCATCCGGCGTTTGAGCATGTTGTGGACCAAAAGATGACGCGTGAAATTGCCGCGCTTGGCACAAAGGCTGGCGGGTTGACAGCAGAGGCGGCGGCGTGGATGGGATTGCCCGCTGGCGTTGCCGTCGCTGTCGCGGGTATTGACGCCCACATGTCAGTTCCACCAGCCAAAGCCAATGACCCCGGCACAATGGTCATGATCATGGGGACAAGCACCTGTCACATGGTCGTCAGTGACGAACGCAAGCTGGTTCCCGGACTCAGTGGTGTGGTTGAGGATGGCATCGTCCCTGGCACCTTTGGCTATGAAGCAGGGCAGGCTGCTGTTGGCGATATCTTTGGCTGGTTTGTGGACAACGCTGTGCCGCCACTTTATCATGAGGAAGCAGCACGACAAGGTGTAAGTGTGCATGAGCTACTGGAAGCCGAAGCCGCCAAACAGAAGCCAGGACAACATGGGCTGTTGGCACTCGACTGGTGGAATGGCTGTCGTTCTACGCTAGTGGATGCCGAGTTGAGTGGTGTGTTGGTAGGGGCAACGTTGGCAACCACGGCACCTGACATCTACCGTGCCTTGATTGAGTCCACTGCCTTTGGTACACGAGCGATTATTGATGCCATGACCGAGAATGGTGTCCCCGTCAACCACATCGTGGCTGCGGGTGGTCTGCCAGAACGTAACAAACTACTGCTTCAGATTTATGCTGATGTGACGAATCGCGAGTTTAGTGTCGTGCGTAGTGGGCAGGCAGCGGCACTCGGTGCGGCCATGCACGGGGCTGTGGCGGCGGGTGCGGATGCAGGTGGCTATGATGATTTGGTCGCGGCTGCGGATCGAATGGGTGGGCTGAAGGATGAAGTCTATCGACCGATTCCAGATAATGTGGCTGTGTATGACCAGCTTTATGCCGATTATCAGATGTTGTATGAGTATTTTGGTCGTGGGGAGAAGGCTGGTAATAATAATGTGATGAAGCGGCTGCGGGCGTTGCGACATGCGGCGTTGACTGGGTAAAACAGGTACTCATAGGTGTAAAGCATCAGGCAGCAACCTTTACCAATTCATTATCATTTACAGACGCTAATTTCGGTGAACGGAACGTATACACCGCCTCCGCCTCGTCTTCTACTTGCGTCATCAGCACAAATTCGTCGCCAAACTGTTTACGAACTCGCAAATAGAGTTCAAGTTCATCCATATCATGGTCAATCAGTTGCTCATCATAAATAGCGACGTATTGACCCAAATATGTATCAAGAAGTGAAGGGTGTAAACGGCGATAAGCCATCTCTTCTCGCCACATTGCTCTGTTTAATGCACTCTCTTCGTCCTGCTCACTGGCGGTAGTATAGTTCAGCAGTTGAACCAATTCTTCCCAGATTTCGATATCTACAACAACAGCATTGCGCTCGCCTTAGGGCGTAGTTAAATATTGCACAGATTCAATTAATTGTGTTATTGGCATAAATTACCTCCAAATCAATATCTGTATATTGTTCTCGTTTAATTAATAGTCTATAGTATAATCAAGATAGTTGGGAATTGGCAACCAGTGTTGCATCTGTTGAAAACGAAACAGTTTCATTACATCAATG
Source organism: Chloroflexota bacterium (assembly GCA_039029935.1). GTDB lineage: Bacteria > Chloroflexota > Anaerolineae > Caldilineales > Caldilineaceae. Next base: position 6,560 of record JBCCFC010000405.1, on the reverse strand, counting down.
TCTATGACTAATGAATTCGGAAATAACGTACTTGTCACCATCCTAAACAATCTAGCCGATTTCAACATTGCGCGCGACCAGCACTGGTATCGCATCCCCATCAGTAGTGCGGAGAAGTGGGCAAAGAAACAGTGGCCGCCTCATTATCTGGCCTTCTATCAGACCAAGGCGTTTGGACAGCAGGCACATGGCATCTACTACTATGCGCGTGTCCTTGCCATCCACAAAGCCTATCGCTGGCAGCTATTCCCCGAACAACCGATGGATAGCCGCAGCAATCGGCTGTACTACCAGATCATATTGGAGCCATTACGCCAACTACCACAACCCATCTTGAGTCGCCGCCTACGCCGCATCGTCTTTATCCCCACAACATGGGAAAAGTTTATCAATGCAGTGGAGATCAATGATCTCTATAACGAAAGCCCGTTGGAAGATCGTCTGTGGGCCGAGTTTAAACGGCTCGAAATCAAGGCCGAACGGCAGGAATTTGTGCAGATGAAGGTGAAGAGCAAGCGGCAGGATTATGCACTTGACTTTGCCATCTACTGTGCATCGGGCAAGATTGATGTTGAAACCGATGGCGACACGTGGCACGCCAATCCAGAGAAGGCGGCACTCGACAACCTGCGTGACAACTCGCTGGAGACACGTGGCTGGCGTGTGTTGCGCTTTAACACCAAGCAGATTCGCGAAGAGATGGTTGAGTATTGCGTCCCGACGATTTTGGAGAATATCAATGAGTTGGATGGTGTGGATGAGGGACGCGTGTTAACGCGGAAATTTGATTTGAAAACGCAGGAAAATGTCCGGCAGATGAGTTTGTTTGATGATTTATAGTTAGACCTTCGGGGGTGACACGAAAATCTGAGGGCTTCCAAAACAGATGGTCGTCACCTCCCGAAGGTCTTACCTAAGATGCGGGATAGCGGAAGGACAAACACAAAGTTATGGAGTACTCAAGAGAAACATTGGTGGCAGAGCTGCGCAAATGGGGCATCACCTATCTTGCACCGAGCGATGCTATCAGTGATGTTGACTTTGCATCGCAAGACCAACTGCTCACGTCGATTATTAACCAGAATGACTCACGACTTCGTTTAGCCTTGATTCCCCTCTTTATTCGCTATTCATCTTTTGCACAGTATGTCCCCAGTTTGTCCAATCAGCTTGATACTGAAGCAGCCCTAGATTTACAGACGTATTATATGGCAGCAGTGTACTTACAAAGATTATGGAAGTCTCGTCTTGGGCTTTATTTACAAAATATGACCCTCTTACCTGATTTATTTTCCCAATCATTGGGGCTTCCATCTCCAGAAGAGCGTTTTGGCAAACTTGGGTTATATGATTTAGCAGATGCGTGGCAGGCTCGCTCTCGTTATCCATTTAATCGGTTAGCAGCCTTCAACAAAACCATCGATTTATTTTTTGAACAGCTAAAATTGGAAAAAAGGAACCCGCACTATGCGACAAAGAGTTGATCGCCAGCGCATCGAGCTATTTTTACAGCGACTTGGCAGGCGTTTTACAAAGCCAGGTCGTCTTTATCTTGTTGGCGGCACAACAATGGTCTATGAAGGGCTTCGGCAGCAGACGCTGGATATCGATATCAGTTTTGATATTGCTAACGAAGATCACAGTGCGTTCATCAATGCGATTCGTGAACTCAAAGAAACGCTTTCACTCAATATTGAAGAAGCCTCACCAGAGGATTTTATCCCTGTTCCTGCGGGCCACAAAGAACGAAGTGAATATATTGGACGATATGGGCAGTTGGATGTCTTCCATTACGATTTGTACAGCCTCGCCCTTAGTAAAATTGAGCGTGGCACGGAAGACGATTTTGCAGATGTGCTTTCGTTGCTCGAAACAGAAAGAATTGAGATTTCACAATTGACTGAATATTTTGATGAGATTATGACCCATTACGCCACAAAAAGCCTCAAACAAGACCCGACCGAATTTCGTGAGCAATTTGCTCTTTTACTCGAAATGTATCAAGGAACTTCATAAAGCCATCTTCATGATTATCTACATCCTACTCACAATCATCGCCATTCTCATCATAGGCATCCTCCTACTCACAATCAGCCAACGCACTCAACAGCGAACAGGTCTACCGCAAGGCGAAATCGTCTACAGTGACACTGGCATTCGTCAGGACATTGACAAACCGTTGGTGAGCTATCGCTATGGGCTGGTGGGCAAACCGGACTATCTGTTGGAAATTAAAGAGGGCTGGCGAACCGTCACCATCCCTGTGGAGTTCAAAAGTAGACAGATGATGGGGAGAACTCACGCTGCCGCTCAACCCTATAAAAACCATATTCTACAGCTTGGCACATACTGTTTGTTACTGGAAGACCTTGAAGGCACAGCCCCACCCTATGGCTATATTCGTTATGCCGATGTCACCTTCAAAGTACCCTACACTGAGACGCTGCGTCAACAGGTGCTTGATATTGCCGACGAAATTCGAGATGCACAGGCTGGCCGCAACGGTTCTGGCCGCAATGTACCTCGCCAGCACAACGATGCCTATCGCTGTGCCGGCTGTGGTTATCGACATGGGTGTGACGAGGCGTTGTAAGCGGTGGAGCGGTGGAGCGGTGGAGCGGTAGTAAAAAAGTTGAGAAGATAATTTGTACATACAAGATTATCTTCTCAACTTTTTTTATGCCCGTTAAATTCTCATGCAGGTTATCGCGAAACTATGGGCAAGAAAATCTGTGAATCAGCTGCACGGACCTGCACCTGTGTGGTATCGGTCGTGGTGTTGCCTGCGCTGTCGGTGGCAGACAGGTGAATGGTATAGGTACCCGGGCTTAACCACTGGGTGAGGAGCAGCGTTTGTCCTGACCCCAGTTGACCCAGCCTGTCTGACGACCACGCCATTTGGCTCTCCGCAACCTTACCATCTTCCATGTCCATTGCCATGCCTTCTAACATGATTGGTTCACCAGAATAGAATTCTTTTGCCTCATCGGAGACAATACCGACGTATGGCGCTTTGTCGCCAACCGCACCAATTTCGATGCGCTCTGTGGTAGCCTGTGTGCGATCTACGGCCATCAACTCAATCAGCCCATTGTCGCTGGCAGGTAGCTGTGTCTTACTCATGTTGAAGCGGCTGTCGGTCATGTCAACGGCCAATGTCTGCCAAGTTGCGCCTTGGTCTCGGCTATAGCGTACATTGACGGTGGTGTGTGACTGAGATGCATCTGATGCACTGCGCGACCCACTGCCAACGATCCACGATAAGCTCACCTCATCATCATCCCCGCCTAAGTTAAATGCCTGCGGAAGACTCAGCGATGGTGGTGCATCAGCAGCGGTCATGCTGGCAAGAATCCGCTTGCCTTGGCGAATTTCAATCTGCTTGAGGTTAGCAATGGGTGGGACCACAAAGGCAAAGTCCGACGGCTGGACACCATCATGCTTTTCCGTGATGGTGGCAGAGTTAAAGCTGTAGCGGAATGGGATGTTATCAGTTTGGTCAATCAGTACAAGCTCATAGTGGCCCACACCTGGCATCTGGACAATCGCCTCTGATGGCGTGGTGATGACGTTATCCAAGGTTGCTGTCTGGTCGGGGTAGATACGACCCGAAATGAGCCACCCTTCGCTGGTGCTTTGCGTATGCCGGGGCTGGCTACGCTGTTGGTTGAGCGCACTATGGAGTACACCAAACATACGGCGATAGTGGTAGTCCGAAACCCACACAGGGCTACAATAGCTCATGAAGTCATAGTGTCCTACATCCGAAACCAAGCCCTGTGTCGCAATGTCTACACCAATCTGCCCGATGCCAGCGTTGGCATAGGGATAGTTGGGGTCAACACCAGCAGGGTTGCCACAGTTTGCGTGACTCAATCCAAGATTATGCCCGATTTCGTGGGCGGCAATGCTGGGCGATTCAACCAAGCCCAATCCGGTTGTGCCTGGCTGATAGGCCAAACCACCATAGTACACAGCCTCTTGGGGTAGAACACCATAATATTTTGGCAGGGACTCGGCAAAATAAGGCAAACCGGGTTGCTCTCTGGCTCGCAAATCTGAAATTTCCTTGAGCAGGTTGTTCCAACCGCTAGCTGTTTTCATGTCCCCACGATAGGTATATTCAGGATGAATTGAGTAGTCAATATTCGAGATGGGATAGAGCTTTTGTAGAATACCCAAACCAAAGCTGTTTTCCGCTGTCATATTTGGACGGTATACAGGCCCCGACCCATTTTGTTGATAGGCGATAGGGACGAGTACAACTTCCAACGGAGCCGCCTCGCGGAAGCTCATCGCAATAGGCTGGCTCTGGTTATCGCCATAGGTGTCCTCGGCAACGGTTTGCCCTGGGTTGACCGTTACCCAGAAGGTGATCTGCCCCGCCGCGGTCCAACTTGCGGGCAACTGAAAGTTAAGCGATTGGTTAAAATTGCGACGGTCAGGGTTCTTGACAGCCTCAATCCTGCTGCCAAAATTGAACGGACTGATGGGTGAATCGGCCAATTCCCGACCATTGCGCGCCGCGTGCAACTGCGCTGTGACACCGCTAACACGGTCAAACTGGCCTTGCACATCCACAAAGAGGCGGGCGATGCCCAGGCGGTTGGCAACCAATGGCACATTGTCGCTGGCATTCTGTGTACCTTGCGATACTTCCAATGACCCTACACGTAGATTAACGCCTGGTAATGGTGCGCTGGTCGGTGTGTATGTTGGCGTCGGTGGAATCGGAGTGGCTGTTGGCGGCAGTGGCGTACTGGTTGGCGGCAGTGGCGTACTGGTTGGTGGAGGCGTAAATGCTGGTGGTAATGGCGTATTGGTCGGTCGGGATGTCGCTGTAGCCGTCGGCAGTGGCGTATTGGTCGGTCGGGTCGTATTGGTGGGTCGAGGTGTATTGGTGGGTCGATAGGTAGCGGTCGGTGTGGATGTCGCCACAGGTTCATCATCGTCATCAGGTCGATTGTCATCAGATTGATTATCACTGTTGCGTGTGCAGATGGTCAAATGGACGTTATCAAAGTTCACGCCACTATAGTAGTTGTCATTGTCATGCTGGATGTGAAAGAGCAGGTTGACAGTACGCCCACCTAATCGGGCATCGGTGCGAAAACTCCAGCGATACCACTGATAAAGCTCGGCATAGGGAATATTGCCGTAATCGAGTCGGTTCTCAAAAAATTCATCATAGATACTCACATAGACCTCATCGCCAGGGTCGCCGGCATAGGCCAATGTGTCAAACTGAAGCTCTAGTCGTCGATACGAATCTGGAATATCGATGGTTTGCCACATATACGAATATTCATCATGGCCCATCTGATAGGTCGATAGATAAGCCGACCAATAGCCACGTTGCACGTCTTCGGTGTCATAGCTGGCATTGCCTTCAAACCACCAAGGGCCTTCCTGTTCAGCACTATGCTCAAACCCACCATCCTCAATATAGTCATAACAAGTTGCTTGATTGCCGCCCAGACTCTCTGGTTCATCATCCGCTATGCTTGGCATCACCTCCATCGTTGATGCGGGGGCTGGCGTTGACTCCTGCTGCGGAGCAGAAAGTGCTTGGCGTGATTGCCGCGCCGCAGATTGCGCCTGTCGGGTCCCTTTTTGGTCAATTGTATGCTGCGAAAGTTGATCTCCAAACGATGTTCCGGTTGGTAGATTTTGCGCTACCACTGGTGTCGATGAGAGAAAGAGCCAAATCAATAGAAGCAAAGGTATAGATCGGTTCATAAATTTCTTTTTACTCATTTTTAAGCGAATTCCTTTTTTCTAAGTTGGTTGTAAAGCTGTTCTGTATCATGCTATCCAATTCTTGGACATTCACTTAAAAGAATGAGGTTGCAAGGTGTTTTTTGCACGTGAAGAGATAAACTGCTTCTATTCCTATAGATTTTTGTCGCATCTCTATAGCATCTCTATCGCACTGCTGTCGTCATTCCACAACTCATTTCGCCAAGGTTTTTGTATGTTGATTGTGGGTCAACGATAAAAAAATCCACGACAAATGAAGCAAAAAACTGATTTATGTCCTAGAACAATGGGACAAATAACTATTCAATCAATCTTTGGATCATGGTAAACTGATAATCAACATCACCAGCATTCATCGAAAATCCAGAGGGGTAAGGAAGTACATCAACAAAATACCGTTTATGATGAATAACTGAAAGGAGGCATATGCATACTCGAAACATTCGACAGTCTATTGTGAGTATTGTTGCTTGTTGTGTGGCGTTTTGGCTCACCACCCATAGCATGTCCGCGCGTATGCCCGTAGCATCACAACTTACACAAGCGCAAGCAAGCACACCAATTTGGACAGACCACTTTGAGACAGGATATCCCACGCTTTTTGGCCCCTTTGCCGACAACTGGGATGGCTCCGGATCAACCACAACACTCTCAATAGCGTTCATCAATACATCACTGCCCACTGCGCAACTTGAACCAAACGAAACAGAATCACAAATCAATACAGCCATCGCTGTTACCTATGACATTGCGACCGAGGGTAGTTGGAACGATGGCCCCGGATACGGTGGACTATCACG
>JBCCFC010000404.1:0-10208 GCA_039029935.1 Chloroflexota bacterium | reverse complement strand
GTCATATGTGTCCACAAAATGGCTTAACTCAATCCAATATCGGCCTGATGGATTTGGCTGTTCTAACATTTCTAGCTCTTGGCTATAGTCTCGTGGAGGCCCCAGTTGATACTGAACACCGCCACTTCCCCATGGGTTTCGTATTTCGATCTCTAAAATACCACCTCTATCCCTTGTGCCAAAGACGCTGTACATATGTCCTCCATGTACCTCACGTTTCGTAGGAATTGATGTACCAGTATGGTCTGTAAACTTTTGGGATGCGGCGGTCACAAGCTCCCCACTTGCTAATCGTTCGGTAATGTCTTCAAATACCTTCATGTCCTTGATCCCATAAAGCTTCGAACCCGAATACCCTGAATACCAATCTTGTCTAGCCAAATATCTCATGACATCGTCAATAATACCAGCAGGAAGAGCTGCTGTGCGTAACTCTTCCTGTATACTATCCAAGGTTTCACCTCCAACAGTATTTTGATCTACGAAAGTAGACCAAATCTGAATTTTTGTTGGATGAGAATTAAATATGTCAAGAAATAGACCTTGTTGTTTACCACGTAACTCTCGTTGTTTTTTTGGGGGGTCATAGTTAAGCCACGGTAATTGATTTTTTGGTATTGATCGCAAATTCAATTCCCTGGCTGTCAATTCGCGTCGTGTCGCATTCGTATTCAGAATTTCTTCAAATGCATAATGACTCCTTCCACCATTATTTAGTTCTTGATATGTTTGCCTTTTAAAAATAGCATAGGCTTTTTCCAAAAGCTGGATCCATAATGGTCCTTGAGCGTAAGGGGAGTCTAAGGATGTACCTCCCGCCGTTTGATATGGCGCAGGGCCTCCACCAACCGTAGAGACAAACTCTGTTGTGTTTTTATCCACAACAATATAAACGGGTTTACCATTCTCATAAAATCTGACAGTCACTCGGTTTCCATGATCGATCATCATATTTGTAATATGCGTGGCGTTTTGGGCGACAATTGTTGCAACTGCGGATATTAGAAAGCAATCTCCCAACAGTCCTTGTTTGGCCTCATCTGACGTCGGTGGGGTTGGAAACAAAGCACCCGTATTACCACGATAATGCGTGGTCAGCCCTTGTGCTAATGCGTTTGGCATCTGGTGGATTGTCGGATTGGGTTTGGGGTTTGTCACGACAAGGCGATGATTGACATAGCCCTCTATATCTTTTGCATCATTGGTATCGTAGAACACTTTTACATATTTCCCCGTTCTATCCTGCTCCTCAAAATCTACATCGACATTGGCCATATCCTGATTTGAGAATTTATGTTGTATGCCATGACTTGGCCCCTTTGTCCAATTATTTGTACGGACCCGAACCCCTTCATCAGTTTGCGTAAAGTTACGAAGAAAAATTTGTCGATTATTCGGATGGTGGAGCATAGCAGGCTCGCGGGCCAGTTGAATCGTCTCAAAGGATGGCTTGGGGCGAGGCTTGCCTGTGGGGATAGAGACTGTCCCCTTTCCCTCACGCGAGGAAGTCGGGGAAGTTGGCGTAGGTGTGTTTGTTGACATTTTACGAAAGATTGTACCCAATGCGCCATGCCCTGTTTTATGGCGGGGCTTGTCTACTGAACGGTCGGTCATTCGCTGGATGGATGCGGTGGGTACTGTCGGCAGTCGTTGAGAAACGGGCTGTGTGCTACTTGTGTTCATCTCGGACAGAAATTTGAGCGAAGTGTTGGTCGGTGGCTTCTGCATCGTCCCTGTCTGGCCCGTTCCTGTCTGGACTGTCTCTGTCTGAACTGTCTCCCGCTGTACGGTACTCTCTTGTCGCGTCGAAGTTTGGTGGGAACGTGATAACAAGGGCGATGGCTGTCGCGAAAGGAACTCACTGGGCTGTCGTGATAGAAGTCCACTGGGCTGCCGCGATAAAAGATCGCCACTGTCTAATCCTTCTGACTCTGGTTGTGGTCTCTGTCTACTGTGGTCATATTGTTTCTTTGGTTGTGTAGAACGACCTGAACGATTGGTTTTCTTGGTGGTAGCCATAGGCTGTTGCTCCCCTGTAATCTTGTAGTCTCGCTATTGATACGGTTATAGTAACTATTTATACTTTATATTAATTATAAAAATGCCATTCACCATATAATTTTTTATAAGCGGCTTATAGTTGTTTTTTGTTGTTGTGAGTCTAGCAAGAAAGAAAGAGGCGAACTTTATAGATATCTTAACCAATGTTAAAATTAGATTAAATATGGATACCATGATAGGACTCAAAGCGTATGATCATGGTTAGGCGATTTCGCATTTCAACAAATCAATTCATAGAGGAGAACCAAAACCACATGAGTACAACCAACGCAGGTCAAACATTTCCAGCCGAGTGGACAACCTTCACCGACCCCATCAGCGGTGTTACTGTGCAGCAGCTCACCAACTATCGCGGTCACAGCCATCACTTCTACTTCACCAACCCAGGCTGGTATGACAACGACCAAAAGTTGCTCTTTGCCTCGGACCGCAACAACCGTACCAATCTCTATAGTGTGGACCTGAATACGGGCATCATTACGCAGTTGACCGATTTGGAGCCATTGCCGTTGCCCCGTGAGGTCGAGTTTTTGCGGGCCTGTGTCAGCACACTCAACAACGAAGTCTACTATTGGTATGAATACAAGCTGATGGCGTTGAATTTGGAGACGCTGGTGGAGCGAATGCTCTATGAGATGCCGCATGAGTATGATGTCTCGATGTCCAATGTCACGTCAGATGGTAAGTATGTCTGTGCCAGCATCTCAGAGGATCAGTCGCATAAGTTTGATGTAGACCTGTTGCGTGGCTATGTTGGCTTTAAGGAGACGTGGGCGGCCAAACCCAAAAGCCATGTCATGCGTGTGGCGGTGGATGGCAGCGGAGCCGAGTCGATGTGGGAGGAGAATTACTGGGTGGGTCATGTGAATATACATCCCCCATAACAAATCGCAAAAGGGTATAAAAATAGGCAATCAAAGCCAAATTACCTCCTCCACAATGCCAGTCCATTTGCCACTTTGTTTGTCTCGCACTCGTCTGACTCTGGCTCGAACAACAGCCTGTAGCCACTTATTGCACGTGGTGGTATCACCATCCAACAACATATCCAGCCCTTGGTCACGTACATGTTCCAATCTTTCTACCTTTGCACCTCTATCTTCAGTGCGTACTTGCTCGTCTTCAAGCTTTGCCAATTCATCTCTCAGCATATTGGACTGATTGTCTATTGTGCCTAATCGTGACTTGAGTTCGTCCGAATCGATTAAGTCATCCAAATGTAAATCAATCAGCCGTTTTCGTCGTTTACTTACTTCATCAATTTCTTTTTGCTTACCCTTAATACGTTCTTTTAGCTGAGTATTTTCACTATCATCTATCAACGTAGACACGTCTCTTACCGAAGCCATGAATTCAAATACCTCCGTAAGATCGGCCATAATATCTTCTTCATATACCTTATTCCATGTATCACAACGTTCAGGCAAAGATGGACAGTAGTAGTAACATCGTTTTGGAGAGTCTTCTCTCCGTCCAAATTGCCGACCTGCGTACATTGTATAACCACATTCGGCACATAGTAATACCTTGCCCAAGCGATTGTACTGGCTTCCCTTTCGGCGTGTATTTCGTTCAGCCCGTAATCGCTCTATTTCTCGTGCCTCAGCATCTGTAAAAATCGGCTCCCAACGACCCTTGGCACGAATCTCTTCGCGTTTACTCTTTTTGTTGTATTCAACATATCCAGCGTAAACCCACACTCTGTCTAGGAGCGTAATAACCGTGTGTTTATTCCAAGATTTTCCCAGACGGGTTGGATAACCACAACGTTCCATGTGTTCGGCAATCGATGAAAAAGTACGATTCTGTAAATACCAGTCTTTGATCACTCGCAATGCATCCCGCTCGCTTGGTACGAATTCATACTGTATCCAATCCTCTTTTTGTGCCGTTCTGGACTCCATGTAGCCATATGGTGGATTGCTGGGGAACCAGCCATCTAACGCACGATTTGCCATACCAACACGAGTACGTTCGGTGAATTGTCGAATGTATATCTCGCTCATGGATGAACGTACTGAATGGGACACTAAGGAACCAAAGTCCATCTTTTGATCTGTCGGGTCGAGGCTCAAGGGAGGTGATGTCACAGGATAGAGCAGGATATTGGCACTGATACATCGAGCTACAATATTTGTGCCAAGACCAAAAGCCCGTGCAAGCCTGTCTGGGTCCCAGTAAACCAACACATCAAACGTGGCATGATTAATAGCCTCTAGCAGTTGACGGTATCCAGTGACATGCTGTGCTGCATGTTCTAGTGAATGATAGTCTTCACCTTGACGATTCGCCGAGCGGCTTTCTGAGACACGCAATGTTGCCACAACCGTACCACCAATCACATCGTGAACCACACGGTCACACTCCTGTTGTTGATGCTCTAACGACACGCCATCGGCTTGCCGTTGACTTGATACTGCTGTCCAAATGATACAACGTTTTTTGATCATCAATCGTTTACTCCTTTTTGTACTAGCCCTACCAGACGACATTGGATGGTTGGTGGAACGGTTGCAATCTGTATCTACCTCTGCCTCATGCATCAACTGTTGAGGAATTGGTAGATGGAGGCAAAAGCGAATTGTCTGCCATCATGTTATGGTTTGGTGTGCGTATGATCACTGAATTTTTTGAAGTAAGTCTCGTTCCACACTTCTGTTACCTATTATAACACAAATGAACAAAAATGAAGAACGGGTAATTCTGTAATGTAATGGTTATACTAATAAAAAACCATTCTATTAGTGAGATAAAGATGTTTATCACATCGTTATAGGAATATAAAAACGCTATCGGGTAGATAGCGCATAGATAGTTAAAAAATCACTCTTGCCTTGGATGTGTACTGAATTCTGTAATGCATAACGGGGCAGAACAAGGTCAAACATTTCGTTGCGTGGTAATGTCGCGTAAATGTTGACGAACCGATGCAGGTAACTTCTTGGAGATTTTCTGCTACTCATATTAGTGCCACCATGTAAGGCATCATCACATTTAACATGCGGCACTCTTCTGGGTACATACATCGCTCTACACGCATAAGTAACCCGTCTCGGTGGAGAATTCGCGCAGTATTTGATACCGTTACATATCTCTTGAGCGTACAACACCTTCTGGTTGAACAATCTCCAAAAGACGTTCTCATTATACCAATTGTACCTTCCTACCTGGGATTCTTTGGGGTTTATTTTTTGAAATGCGTGGTGTAATGTATGGATAGCGCGAGGCGTTATGTTTTGTTTCATAACGAGCCACAGATAGTAACGCGTACAAAAAAACGGCGAAGCCATCTAATGGCCTCGCCGTTGATTTTATGTTGATACCTTTACCTACACATTGTCAAGCATCCCCAGTAAATGTGCTGTATCAATCCCCTGTGCTTGCAACAATGCCATCAGTTGCTCGGTGCGTTCACGTTCTTGACGGGCAGCGGACTCAGCCTCATCAGCCCGACGTTGTTGAGCCTCGGCGCGTTGCTCTTGAGCCTCAGCCCGTTGCCGCTCTTCCTCAGCTCGTAGTGCTTGAGCCTCAGCGCGTTGACGCTCCTCATCGGCACGGCGTTGTTCAATCTCGGCCCGTTGTCGCTCTTCCTCGGCCCGTTGTCGCTCTTCTTCTCGGCGTGTCCGTTCAACAGCCTTTTCTTCCTGCCCTGTAAGCAGCATATCCCCATCGAGTGTATACCAGCGTAGCCACTCAAATGTAAAGTCCTCAAACTCACCATGCCACATACCCAAGGAAAGGTTGACCTGTTCAAGTCGATAGTCAGGTCGAGCAATATATTCGCCATCAATCAACTCATGGACAACCAATGTTTCTGTCTGGACCTTGTGGTTATAGTCCAGAATGACATAGTATTGCACACCAATTTGTGCATAGGTCTCAAATTTTGTACCCGCCTCATTGCCTTTGTTGTTGGAGACAATTTCAACCACGACTTCAGGTGGTTTCCCATGTTTCCACAAATAGTAGGTGCGATTCTCTTTGTCCCAAATTTCACTGCCATCTGCCAAGTCGGTATTGAGACTCAGCATAATGTCTGGCACAATGGCGTATGTTTTTGGATGATAGTGTAGCCCCACATTTGCCAAGGCAACAAAGGGGCGGGCTAGGTGATTGGCATTATAGAGCGAGTTCACCGCCAAGCGTTGTGATTTCTCAGAAGGAATGTTGTCCACAGGTTCGTCATCCTCTGTAATGATGTCCTCATAATTAATCGGCTCATGCCCATTGAGATAAAAGATAGGGAGAAACGATGTCGTCGGCTCTAATGTCAGAGGACTATCCTCTTCCACCACATGGATATCGTCACCAGAAAACGCGGTGAAGGGCGTGGCTGTTTTTTGCACCATAACTGAGTCCCACGCTTGTCGGGTCATTTCTTGCGCGGCCATTTCATCGACTGCAATTTCTTTTACTGGCATTTCTTTTACTGGCATAGAAAAATGGTTTCCATATGAATTGATAGAAAGGATGGACGATGATTCGACCTCATAGTACGTCTCTTCATGAGGAAAGTATAGCTGATTTGTTCTGACTTGTCAATCAAATTTGTGCGTGTTCCCATAACAGTTGTTAGAGACATACACAGGTACTCAAAGCATTTTATTTGTGTTGTTATTTGCAGATTTAATACATTTTTTCTTGAAGAAATGGAGACAACATAAAAATAAGCTAGGATTTATGCGCACTAAAAACGCACATTGGGCTTACGAAGCCGTAATCTTTTTCTGTGTCAAACGTCTTGTCTCTAACAAGACTTTTTTCGGATTGAAATCGGACGAATAGCTTACGGTGATTTATGTATAGTACGAATACGAGCATACCCACCGAACAACAACTACCCCCCGATCCAGTAGACGTGATTGCGGCGTTGACCTTAGTCAGAACCAATCTCAGCAGAACCAATCTGAGTGGAGCCAATGACAATTCAGCCAATTTTGTGCTGTTCCAACTCGAAAGCATCTTGAAGCAATTCGACAATAGCCGCAGCAATCGCCTCGCCACCATCGCCTGCTTGCTCCTTGATAAGAGCGAGTTCTGTTAGCACTCTTTTTTCACGTGCTTCGACACTATTTAAGCGCGCCAACTCTTCGGCTGCCGCAATCAATTTTGCACGTCCAAGCTGATCACAGTCTCGAAACAGTCGAAGTATCAACTTCTCTTCAGCCACTGGTCCGATATCTTCTACATTACGCTCATCTGATAACCCAAGTAGGTAGTCTGTTGTGCAACCAAATGCTAAGGCAAAAACGCGTAAATGACGCCATACACCAGGAACATTGGAACCAACTTCTAATTTCGATACATAAGACTTTGCGATTTTAACCAAATCAGCAAACTCTTGCTGGGTCAATCCTAACCTTTTTCGCTCTGACGCAATTCTTAGCCGCGTCACCTCTGACATTTCATGTAATACATCATCGTTTAGAGTTGGCCCTTGCCTATCAAAATGAGTGTTTGACTGTATAGAACCAATGTGCAAATCATTTTTCATAATATAGATTATATCATTCCCATCTGTTTATCCTTCAAAAATACCTAAAAAATCCACAAAAAAGCCAAAATTGGGGCTTGACATAGTTACCATTTAGGTTTATCATGTATTGAACCCAAATAGTAACTTATTGAACCAATATAAGGGTTCAACTCGATAAAATTGCAAATAGGGGGACGAATGAACAAGGATGCTACAGAGATTAAAGAAGAAATTAGAATCAAATGGCCGCAGTTTTTAGTCGATAAACTAGATAAAGCGCGGGTACCATTTGATTGTAGTCGCCAAGACTATTTAAAACTACTTTTTATCGGGTTTGGTCAGGTCGAAGCGGATATCATAGCTCGGCATGCTCTTGGGGGACAACGAACAAATTTAGACATAACACACGACAAAAATGAACTACAAACCGCTGAGTTACCTTATAAATTAACAACAGGTGATGTATTGTAGCTTGATCGTTTATTCCCGATATGAGCAGCTAAAAGCTATTTTTTTATCAAAAAGGGTTCCATAATCATGAAATATACATGCTATCAGCCGCAAAAGGAGCTTGAAACCAGACTGGCGTTCAGCAAACCATGTTTGCCAGCAAACAACCCTATGCCAGCCATTGCAACATAACATCAAGGCAACCATGAAACGAGAAACCAATCATATCGCTATCCGGCTTGAACCAGAAATTGCCAATCAAATCCTGATGGCTCTATCCGAATGTGGTCACATCGAACTGGCTTCAGAGTTTTCAACAGCCATGGGCAAAGCACAAATCGGGTACACCGACCCATGTGAGCAATGTGGCAATGAGTTCACCAACGAACGTCACGAGACAGGTCGTAAACAGAAATATTGCTCACAACGCTGCCGTCAGAAAGCCTATCGCCAACGTCAAAAATACAAGATGCCGACAAAGAGACCATTGAGTAGTTAAGGAGTAAAAGGAGGAAACATACGTATGCATCGGTATCAACCAAGTCCGACCAATGTCCCCTATATACGAACATTAACCCTAAACAATGGCCGCACAATCAAGGTTACCTCGTACAAACCGCTGACAATGGTGTGGAGTGAAGCCATTCAACGGCTTCCTAAAAAACAATACACTTATGTTTGGCCGAATCCCCAATCCAAGCATAGAGACCGCATCGTAGACCCTATCTATCATCAAGAGTAAGCCGTCGTGTATGTCAGTAGTATTGTAAGATTTATTTTATTCTATCATAAAAATTGAAGAATACAACAGTGAAAAATGTAAAAAAACGCGATAAAACACCGAAACAGCAGTTATCGCTCTTTCCGACTCGCCTCCCAACAGAGATAAATGCCCATGAGTCAAAACAGATTTATAGACCCAAAGCCCGATTGACGCCGCTCAATTTTACGGATTATTTGAAGGAGTGCCTGATGCATAAGACCAACAATACAGACATCCTTGCCGCTCAAGAAGCATGGCTCCATCAACTATCACAACGCAACATCGCTGCACAAACCATCCGTTCTCATCGCAGACATCTAGCGGTTCTGAACCAGATGCTGCCGCCAACAGGTAGGCCAGAACAGGGTGACTTTATCATCTCTGCCTTTGAATTGCAAAACCAAATGGGGTTGTCATCGACAACCAAGTATCAGTATGTACGCACATGGATACGTTGGGGGAGGGCTGCATATGGGGATGTACATGGTGGTATTGACCCGATGCCGACCGTCCATGAAATCCTCGACTTCACCCCTACATATGCAAAGATGCAGGACTTGCTGACACATGGGGTCGATGGGGCAAGCGATGAGAAACGTGCTAACGCACTGCTACGGTTGATGTATTACACCGCTG
Source organism: Chloroflexota bacterium (assembly GCA_039029935.1). GTDB lineage: Bacteria > Chloroflexota > Anaerolineae > Caldilineales > Caldilineaceae. The sequence continues at coordinate 822 of JBCCFC010000404.1, read as the reverse complement.
GGAAACCCAAGCAACTGACCCAAATCAACTGGTACAGGTCTAACATTGCTCTCGGTCATCTTTTCACAACGGACCAAAATCGTTCCTTCACGATGCCACCCAAAGAGACTTGTTATTTGGAGCAGGTGCTGCGAGAGCAATCTGAGCCAATCACGAGTATCAACGAATGTGAGTTGTGGGAAGCGGCACAAGCCGGACTCAGGCAGATAGGCTTCACCCGTAAATCACCCTTTTGGCTACGGTTGGCCCATGCTGCCCATGCGATGGAACAAGGTGCATCGCTCCAAGTCGTGAACGTCCAGATGGGCTATGCCGTGTTGATGGGTCGAGATGAAAATCACAGCAGCTTGTATCTGATGTAGTAGGAGATGGAGATGAACAAACAATGAGTCGCAAACTACCAAAAAGAGTTGAACAGAGACTCATCAATCGATGTTTGACAGGCAATACGCCATTAGTTGTCGGAAGCAGAAGGACGTCTTCCATCGCTATCGCGCAACATCTACACCGTCTTGATGTCACAGTCAGCAAAGTGACGTTGTGGGGGCGCGATGACGATGAAAAAGAAGCTAACGATCACGAACCCGGACTGATTTCTCTATTAAATATCAAACGCCATCGGATACAAACTCAGTTCCGAATCGAACGGGAACCCATCACGGCACACATGATGCTACGAGTGCCAGAGGACCAATACCCCATCTCAGATTTAGATGAACTGACCGCACTGGTTGTCGCCATCCAAGAATATGCCGACAAAGAAGCGGCCAGAGAGCAACGCTATCAAAAGCGCGATCTACTACGTCGCCAAGCCATCGCCGC
>JBCCFC010000403.1:0-10225 GCA_039029935.1 Chloroflexota bacterium | reverse complement strand
CAAGTTTTGACGAGTTTCGTCTGGCTATTTCCTCTTTTCTTGATGAGGCTCCTACTAAACATAAATCTGAGCTTGATTCCCTTCTTGCCTTGAACTTCCAGTCTTTCGAGAAAGTCCATTTTCTACCCGTTTAAAGTATATCTTTGCACAACGTACAGAGAATATGGTTGCCCGTTGGCGGGGCAAGCATGACAAGCAATTGACCGTCGATGTGATTGAAGAGATGACAGCATTGACATTGGATATTGCTGGGCAGACGCTGTTTGGCTTGACATTGGACTCCGAAATTGACGCCATCGGGAATGCCTTTCATACGGTACTTGGGCATATGCACTTGCGTAACTTGGTGTCGATTCTGCTACCTTGGTTGCCCACACGCAGCAATCGACGGTATAAAGCGGCACTGCGTGATCTGCATGGGATGACAGACCAGATTATCCAACGCAGGCGAGCAATGCTGGAAACACTAGATGCTGATACAGCACAGGCAAGCACAGACCTACTCTCGCGTTTTATGCTGGCCAAAGATGCGGACACAGGTGAGCGGATGAGCGATGAGCAACTGCATGATGAAGTGTTGACCATGTTGCTGGCGGGACACGAAACAACATCCATGACCTTGACATGGGCATGGTATCTGCTAGCAACGCATCCTGAGAAAGCTACAAAATTACGCGCAGAACTAGATACGGTATTGGGTAAAGGCGACGACAAACGACTGCCTATCTTGGACGACATCAGCCGACTGCCCTACACCAAAATGATCATCCAAGAAACGCTACGGCTCTATCCACCGGCATGGGCGGTGACGCGCACGGCACTGGATGACGACGAGATTGATGGCTATCACATCGCGGCTGGGTCTAACATATTCTGCCCCATCTACGCCATGCATCACCATCCCGATCTGTGGGATGACCCCGATACCTTTGTGCCGGAACGGTTTACCCCAGAGAGGATGGCGCAAATACCCAAGTTTGCCTATTTACCCTTTGGTGGTGGACCACGACAATGTATTGGCAATCACTTTGCGATGTTAGAGGCGCAGATGGTGTTGGCAACGGTCGCTCATCGGGTGGCATTTCATTTGAGTGAAGAACGTGTTGTCGAGCCTGTGCCGATGATGACACTGCGGCCTAAAGGCGGATTAAAACTTGCCGCGCAGCTTTAAGTGAAGACTCATTATGAATTATCGAGTTATAAATTGTCGAGTCGTGTTGGGATGACTCGATACTTGCTCTTGTCCACCATTAACAATTCAACAATTCACAAATTCAACAGTTCAACAATTAATGATTATATCGGTTGCTCATTGGTCCGTGTAGACGTATAATGCATAAATCATCAAAGACGCAGGTAGCCAACCTGCGATACTGTCCTTTGTCCATTTAAACATTTTGCGAGTATTCAATGACCATGATTTATCGATTACATCTTATGCGCTGGCTTATCCTCCTCCTCGTAGCCAGCATGTTGTCCTGCGCTAGACCTGCAATGGGGCCGACAGCAGACAGCACCGTCTATCTGCCACTGGTACGCGAAGGGGCCTCCACACAAACCACACCGAGTCCACCGACACCAGAGGCGATTTCTCATCAAAACACATCTGTTGCGTTGACCTATCAACAGCCCGATGGCAACCGTTTTGTTGATGGCAACACACCCATAATACCGCTCAACGAGATTGAACCCACCTCGATTGTGCTAACAAGTGTGCCAGTCTGGGTGGTGGGGTTGCCTTATGAAACCGAGAACGAGAGTGGTGTCTTCTGGTTAAGCGTTCTCAGCGATGGTACGGTGCAGGCGTTTTCTGTGATAGGGGCAACGGATAGCCGTGAAGTCATCGAGCTTACTGAGTTCACGCCTGCACAAGTGCCACCTGCCATGCCACCGCTTGTCTATCTTGGCGTTAATCGCGATGGCAGCAGCGAACCTCGTCTGCTGGTTCCCAACGAACCCTTTGCACCAGCGACCCATCCAGTATTGTTAAATAATAGTGGCGACTACGCCTATTTGAATGAGTCGTTTGAGCTTGTGGTTATGCAAGGAGAAACCAAAACGGTGTTGGCTGTGGATGCACTGCCCGATGCACGGTTGTTGGTTGATGAAAATGAACGCATCCTATTGTTGTCTGCTCCCACAGACCGCTATGCACACGGTGTGTTGGGCGACCGTCTGGAGGCGGGCAGCGTCACATTGGTCGAGACAAACCCAGAGACAGTGCCTGTACCAGCGATTGCCAACACCATTGTCATCCCAGAAGCACATGTCATCGAGGGCATCTCGCCCATCTGGACCGACATCACGGGGGATGGTGTGCGCGACATCATCGTCACCCACAGCGATGCTCGCCAAGGTGCGCAGATTGTGGTCTATGCCGAAACGGGCGAACTGCTGGGGGCGGGGCCAGCCATCGGTCGTGGGAATCGCTGGCGACATCAACTGGCGGTTGCGCCGTTTAGTGGTGACGAACCCATCCTAGTCGATGTCCTCACACCACATATTGGCGGCGTGGTCGAGTTTTATACGTGGGAGAATGACGAGCTCACCATCGTGGGCTCTCTCTCTGGCTACACGTCGCACATGATTGGCTCACGCAATTTGGACATGGCTGCTGCTGCCGACTTTGATGGCGATGGACAGGTTGAACTGCTGTTGCCGACACAGAACCGACGGACATTGGGTGCAATTCGCTTTACAGGAACAGAGGCTGAACTGGCGTGGTCGATGCCCGTTGATGGGTCGATGGGGAGTAACATCGCCGTCGTACCGCTTATGGATGGCAACATGGCCGTTGCGGTTGGGCGTCAAAATGGCTCATTGCGGATTTGGCAACCGTAGGGTAGGTGGTCAGCTTGTCAGGTCGTCAGCTTGTCAGGTCGTTAGCTTGTCAGCTTATGAGGCTGAATTGCTGAAATGCTGACAAGCTGACGTGCTAAACAAATAGAACGAAAGAAACACTATGCAAATACAAACATATGCACCAGCGGACACATACTGCAATAAGATTTTGCCACTACGCCAGCAGATGGATGTCTGCAATGGGTGGCTCAAGGAACGATTAGAAACGGTGATTCCCATGTTGATGGACCGTGAAGGGGTTGACATGTGGATCGTCATTGCACGTGAATATAACGAAGACCCCGTGATCATGTCCATGCTGCCAGCACCCGCCATGTCTGCGCGCCGCCGTACCATTTTGGTCTTTGCGCGTGATAAAGAGGGCAACATCGCGCGCTACACGGTTAGTCGTTATGGGCTGGATGGCTATTACGAGGCGGTGTGGAATCCTGATAAGGAGGCGCAATATGATCGTTTGGCACGTCTCATTATGGAGCATGAGCCAAAGAGCATCGGCATCAACACATCCAAGACCTTTGCCTTTGGCGATGGGCTGTCATATACAGAATATGTGCATCTGGTAGCGGCGTTGACCAAGTTAGGCGAGGCGGGCAAGCCTTATATAAAACGACTGCAAGGGGCAGAACGGTTGGCTGTTGGCTGGCTCGAACACCGTATCCCCGCCGAGCTCACTGTCTACCCAGGACTTGTCGAGATTGGTCACGCCATCATCGCCGAAGCCTTTTCATCCTGCACCATCCAGCCCGGCATTACCACGACCGATGATGTAGTCTGGTGGATGCGTGAGAAAATTCAGTCGATGGGGTTGCAAGCATGGTTTCAACCCAGCATCAAAATTCAAGCACCCGGACAAGGCGTGGATGATCCGTCCAATAACCCGCCAGGCAAAACCAAAAGCTCGATCCGCAAGTTGATTCTGCCCGGTGATCTGCTGCACTGCGACATGGGTTTTCATTATTTAGGATTGGCGACCGACCAACAGCAACATGCCTATGTGCGCAAGTCGGGAGAAGAGGATGCGCCCGCTGGTTTGAAAGCAGCACTGGCGGAAGGCAATCGACTCCAAGATATTTTGATGGCACAGATTAAAATCGGTCTTACAGGCAATGAGGTGCTGGCAGCGACGCTTGCACAGGCCAAGACCGAGAACTTAACCCCCAGTGTCTATACCCATCCACTTGGCTATCATGGTCATGCAGCGGGTCCTGTCATCGGCCTTTGGGATCGTCAAGATGGCGTACCGGGGACAGGTGATTACCAACTATTTGACTCAACTGTCTACTCAATTGAATTGAATGTGACCAAGGCTGTGCCAGAGTGGGGTGGGCAGGTGGTGCGCATTGCACTCGAAGAAGATGCGGTGTTGGTCGATGGACAGATGCGTTGGCTGTCAGGACGGCAAACCATTTTCCACTTGATCTGATGGCGTTGCGCACATGGCTGGCAAATCTGGGCATACGTCTAGCGTTTACATCCAGATTTGCCAGTCATGTTGAAACTTGGGAAACGGTCGTATTCTGTGTAAAATGACGTTTTATTTGGGCGAGTCGCCCGTTTCAAAACAGGATTCTACAGAATGTGATGAGTTTGACAAGGGTTAGGTGGTTCCATAGGTCATCGCTATTAGCGTGATACTCTGGACACCCCAAAAACGTCATGCTGATAGCGATGACCTACGATTGTCAACTCACGAAATTCCGATGATTCCAAGAAAGGAGCCTATCCTATGACAAACACTGCTGAAACAGCAACAAATGCAGAAATTGAGGATATCTCAATCGATCTATCCATATCAACTGCCCCAACCATGACCGCACAAAAGATGCTTGAACTGTTACTGACATTGACAGCCGCAGAGCAACGTTGGGTGGTGGAGGAGTGGCTGCAAGCATTAGAAGACCTACCAGAAGGGGAAGCCCCTAGCTTGGATGAGGCCATCAACATTTTGAGTACCGCAGATGGTGGTGTTCTGCCCACAGAAGCCGAAGCCACGGCCAACAGCACCGCCATTGGTCAGTGGATTGACGAATTCTTGTCATCTCCTTCCGACAAAGCCGATGAGTGGTGGGATTCCTTTGAGGAAGCCCTCGAACGACATAATCACGGGTTTGAATTTGACCAGAAGAAGGAAGCGTAGAGTGAATAGTGATGAGTGAATAGTGATGAGTGAATAGTGATGAGTGAATAGTGATGAGTGATTAATAAACCTCTACCGCAGACTATAGTAGACTTTAATGGGCTATTGGGGCAACAAAAAAAACTTAAAATCTGTTATTATCTATTTGAACCGTTGACGGCGGTAGGTTTGCTCATCACCTATTCTTACTCATCACTCATCACTCATCACTCATCACTATTCACTCATCACTAGCCGTATTCACCATCCATGTCGAAAATCCATGCAAAAAGTTCCGAAATCCATCCAAATGCTCTTCGGGAAACTGGTATTTGCTGGGTGCATCAATGAGGATGCGTTCAAAGCAGAGTAGCCACTCCTGACGGGCCGTTTCATCAATCACAAAGGGCATGTGACGGGCACGCATCATCGGTGGGCCATAACGTTGATGATAGAGCGGTGGTCCACCCAGCAGCCCGACAAAGAAGGCTGCTGACTTTTGTGACGCGCCAACCAAATCTTGGGGGAATAGATCACTGATTGGTGATTTGCCAAGCTCCAGATAAAAATCTTCTAACATCTTAAAAATATTTTCTTCGCCCATTGCCTCGTAGATACCTCTGTTGGGTGCTTCGACGCGGGGTGGTCCACCGGGGGGTACATAAATTTCACGGTCTGGTGAAATGGGCTGTGATTGGTTAAGCGCGTTCCGATTTAATAAGTTCATGGAAATGATCACCCCTTGCAGATGATTTTACAAATATTGCCTGAATATATGGTACACTGTCTTTTATGTGAATGTCAGACGAACTGATTGGCGCATGAGTATCTCATGTTGCAATCCACACAGAATGAACAGGATGAATGAATCGTGTCTACGATAGCATTAATTGCGCATGATGGCAAAAAAGATGACTTGATGCAGTTTGCACAGGAATACCGCAACCTACTCCAACACTTTACACTCGTTGCGACAGGAACAACGGGTGGGCGTCTCATGGAGACGACTGGGCTGCCAGTTGAGCGGATGCTCAGTGGCCCGCTGGGTGGGGATGCCCAGATTGCTGCTCGTGTGGCTGAAGGCAACGTACAGGGTGTCATTTTCTTGGTCGATCCACTCTATGCCCACCCACATGAACCCGATATCCAAGGGTTACTCCGCATCTGCAATGTCTATAATATTCCTCTTGCCACCAATACTGCAACAGCAACCTTTATTTTGCAAAAGTTAGCAGAAGTTGAAGAACGTTAACGCTTCAAGTAAGAGGAAACAAGCAGGCCACCGAATTCATTCGGTGTCTAACACAGGGAGTGTACTTTAGTACACTGGATAGTTATTCATACAAACCTGTTTTAACAGGTTTTCCGTGTTAGCATGGGATTTGAATCCCATGTAATTCCGAATAAACTCAATGAGGAAACAAACTGACCATGTCTACGCACAAACCAATCAAGCTTGCCATGATCGGGGCAGGTATCTTTGCACACGACGCACACTTGCAGTCATTAGCCAATCTAGGCAACCAATTTGAAGTAGTCGCCGTCTACAGCCGCACCGAGTCATCGGCGCAGAAACTAATCGATGCAATATCGCCCACGCTCCGTCAAGCCCCGATTCGCATTTATACAGACATTGACATATTGCTCGCCAATGATGATATCGAAGCCGTCAACATTGTCTTGCCTATTCCTATCATTGCCCAATTTATCGAAAAGTCCCTGCTTGCGGGCAAACATGTCATTAGCGAAAAACCCATTGCCGCCAACAGTGAGGAAGCACAGCACTTAATTGACCTGCATCAGGGGCAAAATACGGTCTGGATGGTTGGTGAGAACTGGCGCTATGAAAGTGCATTTGTCAAAGCTGCCGAAATCATTCAACGTGGGGATATCGGTCGCCCGATTACCTGCCACTGGTCAGTACACATCCCCATGATACCGAGCAACAAATACTATAGCCGTACATGGCGACGATCTGGTGAGTTTCAAGGCGGGCTAGTACTGGACAGTGCCGTTCATCAAGTTGCGGCTTTGCGTATGATGATTGGCGAAATTACTGCAATCAGTGCCATGACAGCGCAAGTATCGCCCGACAATCACCCTGTGGATCAACTCAGTGCGATCCTCCAGTTTGAAAATGGTGCGTTGGGGACTTTTCAGGCAAACCACGCCAAACCTGTACCTGCAACGCCACATTGGTCCAAGCATTGTTTTATTGTGGGTGAGTCCGGGACAATGCGCGTGGAGCGTGGTGATGTGTATGTCTGGCGTGAATCGAGCAAGAATGGGCCAGAAAAGGTTGAGTGTCCCAAGTATGATGGGGTAGAGAATGAATTGGCGGCATTTGGGCAGTCGATTCGTGCGGGTGAGGGGCATCGCAATACCCCGTATGAAGGTCTGAGGGATTTGCAGATTATTGAGGCGATGCTTGAGTCGGGAGAGGATGAGGATTAAATCATAAGAAAGGATTCACTATGACCGAACTGGGCTACCAGTCTGCAACAACATTGACGGAGAAGATTCAACAGCGAGAAATTCGCTCAGTTGAGGTATTAGATGCGTTGGTTGCGCGCATGGAGAAACACAACGATGGTATTAATGCGGTGGTTGCCACCAATTTGGATGCAGCACGGGCACGAGCGGAGGCGGCTGATGCTGCACTAGAAAACGGCGAGGTTTGGGGGCCGTTACATGGGTTGCCCATCACCATCAAAGACTCGTATGAAGTAACAGGGATGCCGACGACATCGGGTGCGCCCATATTCAAGGAGCATTATGCCAAGCAACATGCCCTGACTGTACAACGTCTTGTGGATGCAGGGGCGATTGTCTACGGCAAGACCAATCTGCCGATCTTTGCGGGGGATTGGCAAAGCTACAACAAAGTTTACGGCACAAGCTGTAACCCGTGGGACATCACACGGACACCAGGCGGCTCATCAGGTGGGGCTGCGGCGGCATTGGCAGCAGGATTGACATCACTTGAATTGGGCAGCGACATCGGTGGCTCTATCCGCATTCCGGCGCACTACTGTGGCGTTTGCGGACACAAGCCCTCACATGGCATCATACCAATGCGTGGTCATATCCCAGGACCACCGGGGACAATGGCAGAACCCGATTTGGCGGTTGCTGGACCGATGGCGCGCACAGCAGAGGACTTGCGCTTGATGCTGGATGTATTGAAGGGACCGGCGACGTTGGATGGTGCAGGCTGGCAACTAAACCTACCTGCATCTCGTCACAAGTCATTGCAGGATTTTCGCGTCGCTGTTTGGTGGAAGGCCAATGACTATCCTATCGACAACGAGATTGCCGATGCGTATGCACAGTTATGTACAAAACTGACTGATGCGGGCGTCACTGTTGCCAACGTACATCCCATCAAAATGGATGAGATTGTGCCTATCTATATCAACCTGCTTGGCAGTGTGATGGGCGCAGGATTGCCCCCAAGTGTCCGCCGTACCCTGCCCATGATGCAGTTGGTGACAAAAGGGTTGCGCCGGCTGGGGCGTGCATCAGATATGGCCGTCAATTATCTTGATGCGTTTACATTGTCGCACCGCGATTGGATGATTACGAACGAACGTCGAGAGAAGATGCGTAATCGAATTGGCAACTTTTTTAAGGACTATGATGTGCTGTTGATGCCTGTGACGCCAACGGTTGCCATGCCACATAATCATGAAGGGCAAATGCTCCAACGCACGATTGAGGTCAACGGCAAATCTCGACCCTACATCGACAACATGATGTGGATTGCCCTAGCCACGGCACTGGGTTTACCTGCGACATCCGCCCCCGTCTCACAAGATGCATCCGGGCTACCTATCAACATCCAGATTGTTGGTGCGCCTTATGATGACTATACGACGATTCAGTTTGCGCAATGTTTGGCAGAGGTGACGGGTGGGTTTACGCCCCCGCCGGGGTATGGGGATGTTGGGGTGTGATAGTGTGATAGGGTTCTGACGCCCTTCATCATTGCTGTTTAGAGAGGTGGTGTTCCCCTCTGCATGGAGCAAGGCCACTAAAGCCATACGTGGTTCTGACGCGATAAAAACCGTGTTCTGGGTGATTTACCAGAGAGAATCAAGGTCATCATTACACTGAGTCAGAAAAAGTGAAGGGGAAAAATTTATATATGAGTTATGGGAAAATGCCTGTTGTATATGCAACAGGCATTTTTAGTTTAACAGGACAGAGTTACATTTTCGTGTTGAAAAATATTTGCGTTGCGCTTAATCATACGATAACGTGACAATTGATGATAAGTCTAGTGTACAGACTCATTACTCTTTCCAAAGGACCTAAATTGTTGTATACTATGACTGAGTACATTCAATACTCGTTGATTTCAGGATTAAGAATTTTTCTTCAAAAGGACACAGGAAGTATGACTCTTTCGGAGATTTTGCAAGATATACATGCATTACAGCAAGACTTATTTACATATGAGCATAAATATAACATTTTATCTGTCACATTCTATGAATCATATATGCAAGGTGAGGAACCACCAGACGATACTTGGGTATTGGATTGGGCTGGTTGGGCTGGTACATATCAGATTTTGCAACGCCGATATAAACAATATGAAGAGCAAATTAGCCGATTGAAGCAACAGACATCATTAATTTCACTCATTGAAAGGTCTGCACGACGTGAATCTATTCCACTCGCTGCCTAATTATGAAGCATATATTTACGCAATCCCAGACCAATATAGCGTCATAGAGTCGTCCACACTGGTTGTCATCCCACGCGGTGCAAGAGTTGCCATTGTGCAGGGGGAGTTACGCTTCAAACAAGGATATCGCCTCACGCTACAAGAAGTACTCACCACTGAACGTGAATCGGTCTGTATAGAATTTTATGGGTATGAAGTTTGGCACGATGACATTAAGTTATACTGGTATGATTCACAGCCCCATCCAAATAACCCAGATTTAGCACTCAATCACCCACATCACAAGCACGTCCCACCCAATATTAAACACAATCGGATTCCTGCACCTGAGCTGCGTTTTAATCAACCCAATTTGCCATTTTTAATCAGGGAAGTTGAACAGATATTAATGCATTAAATTCTGCTTTAGGGCGGGGGGATGACATTGGTACAATTTGGCGCAGATTTTGTAATGGTCAAATAGAGTCTAAACAACATTGTAGGGGCGTACCCTTGCGGTCGCCCTCGTGGTGAACGTCGGGCGACCGCAAGGGTCGGGAACCCTTTGGGTGCCT
>JBCCFC010000402.1:0-10252 GCA_039029935.1 Chloroflexota bacterium | reverse complement strand
CGATCAAGCCTTCCCCACATCCTTTGACAACTTAATCGCATGTCATTCACTGGTATTGATCTTAGAATCTTTACATGAAGGTCTGACAGTCCCTGAATTAAAAACTTCCTTTTTAGCGAGCTTGGTTGATGTCTATAAACTGGCTGCCATCACTGCTGTCTTTCAAGAAAAAGTCGATGACGTATTGTTATATACAGAAAAAGCTCGTGCCAGAGCATTTTTAGACCAAGTTGGCAATCCGCATATTAATGTTTTCCAAAGTCGAGATACTATTCTTATTAAAAGGGAGAATATATTACGTCGTCAAATGAATGAACTCCTCAATGAGTTATATGAGGAACAGGCAAAGCCCTATGAACAACAAAACCAAAGATTAATTGATGGTCGTAGTCAGATGCTTGATGAAACCCGTAATGCATATCGTGATCTATTGATTGAACTTAAAATTAAACATCCAGAATATGCATCAATGATTGGTATCGAAGTCAGTACGTTACATACACTTCAAAATCAAATTTTGGATGATAACACAACGTTAATCAGCTATATTAATATTGGGCAGGTTGTTGACCACAAACTGTTGATGTTAGTTATAGATCGCGAAAATACACATATAGAGATAACTAATACTGACACCCGACTTCGAGACCAAATCGGATACCTACGCAATACCATTAATGAACGCGAATTCGACCAACAAACCGCCAGCACCCTCTACAACCAACTCATCACCCCACTCAAACCACACATTCACAACGAAAATCTTATCATCATTCCACATGGTTCACTCCACTACCTACCCTTTGCTGCGCTGTGGAATGAAGAGGACGAACATTACCTCATTGAAGAGTACAACATCGTCTATGCGCCTAGTGCCAGTGTCCTTCACCTGATGCAAGAAAAAAGTGCGGACAACATCAATCATGGACAACTCTTGGCGATGGGCAACGCGGATAGATCACTACAATCTGCCGAGCAAGAGGTGGCAATGGTTGCCGACTTGTTTGATGCGGATGTGTTGACACGGACACAAGCCACCGAAAGTCAATTTTATACGCAAGCACCCAAGGCGGATATCATCCACCTCGCTGTGCATGGCGACTATAATCCCATCAACCCTCTCTTTACCAACATCCAACTGGTTCCAGATGATGAACACGATGGTCGTCTGGATGTACATGAACTCTACAATATTGATTTGTCCGAGTCGAACTTGGCTGTGTTGTCTGCCTGCGACACATCGCTTGGCGTAATTAACAATGGTGAGGAAATCATCGGCCTCACCCGCGCCTTTATCTACGCTGGCACACCCGCTGTGATGACAACACTCTGGCCGATTGACGACATGGCGTCGGCAACGCTGATGGAATCATTTTACACTCATTGGCAAACGGGGATGACCGCTGCCGAGGCACTGCGTTCTGCTCAACTTGAGGTATTGGCTGAAGATGAGTGGACATCACCCTATTATTGGGCGGCATTTGGATTGACGGGCGATTATCGCTAGACGAAGATGGGTTTGATAGTTTGCCCTGTTTTTGTTACAGATATTTTTTGTGAAAGCGAGATGATACTATGCCTTACTATGAAGAGTTTGGTGATTTACTTGATCAACACATCATTGATTTGGACCGCTCTGAATCATGGATTGCAAATAGACTTGATGTCAGCAATACGACGGTGAATCGTTGGCGCAGAGGTGAATCGCGCCCGGTTTCTCCCGAAATGACCATTCGTCTAGCAGATGTCCTGCGTATTCCCAGCGAAGAACGGCTACACCTTCTTAAAACTGTAGGATATGCTGTTGTATCAACTACAGAGACAGGTTCAGAATCAACATCAGAAGAGGAGCGAATGATGTCAGCCGAACAAACGATAGATACACAATCTCATCAAGAGACCAACCCGCATGAAGAAGGACAATCTACACCTGATAACCGAGGTGGAGGCAACCATGTAACGGGTACGGGTTTCAAAATTGAAGGCGGGTTAAACTCTGGTGAAACGATTACTCACAATTATACATGGACGAATGGGCAATCCAATACATCCGATCTTGATGTGATTGTTGCTGCTTTAGAAAAGGGTGCAAAAAATCGGGAATTCGCCATGAGTGAGACATTTGTGACAATGTTCGAGCTGATTAACGATAAATTTGCCGATCACGTTGGTATGCAATACGTACTTCAACAGCATCAGAAATCACCTGAACCTTGGTCCGATAGCCTTCGACAAGTTTTACTTGAAGCGCAAATTGATAAGATTCCTCAGATTGTTGATGCCGCAAAAAAAGCTGGGGATGGGAGGTAAAAATGAAAACAAGACTGATATTGCTCTTTGTATTGGTATGTTCGCAACTCTTGATGCCACTGGCTGTACACGCACAAACGGCATTACCCAAACAGAACGCTGAACCCAACCTCGAAGACCTGATTTATCAGAATCTTGGGACGCAGACGATGAGTGTCGCAGAATTGACCGACTTCATCCTTGCGCCGATTGAGTTTTATGGACCGGAGCAGAGAGCATTACACAACGCTACGATGGACCGGGGTATGGGAGACCGTTATGATTTGGAAGGTGATGGGAAGGCTGCACGGCTCAGGTGGCATCATGCGGCGTCTGATTATGATAGGGCGGGACAGCCTTTTGAGGCCGCAGAGGTGTATGCAAAAATTGGTAGGTCGCATCTGTATGATGTTGTTGAAGACCCGACCAATGTGGGGGCAAGCATGATTTGGTTGGTTCAAGCCTTTGTACGCTATGCCAAAGTCTATGAGACAGAGCTAAAACAGGAGGGTGTATTTGGGCGGCAGATGTTGGTTGATTTGGCCGAGGCCGATGTACTCTTTGATGAAGGATATACGGATATTCCCTATGGATGTCGTGATCAATTGCCACTGCTCAATCAAGCACAACGACGCTATCAAAGAGCCGACTTTTTTAGTGGCGAGGCACGTGTGATTGTCGTCAAGATGTTGTGTTATTTATTTCAAGAAAACCTCTTTGGCATGGGGAAGTCTATCTTCCAACTATTCCAGAAAATTGACCGATTCCCCGAAAATACACAGGGTAAGGATACTTATTTGGCAGCGGAAACAGCATTCAATCGCGGTCAGTATTGGCGTTCATTCGAAAAATTTGAAGAAGCACTGGTGCATTACACAGAAGAGCAAAATGAGACTGGCATTGCCCACGCCACACACGGGATTGGCTATAGTTATTTAGGGTTAGGCAACTATGCCGCTGCCAAAAAGCCTTTAGTGCGGGCGTTAGACTTGTATATTGAGTTGGATTTCCCTGACAGTGCAACAGGTGCATTGCACAATCTTGCGCTTGTTGACCAAGCAGCGGGGAAGTTTGGGGACGCCGTTGAGAAATACGCACGTATCATTCAAATCTCACAAGGATATGGGCATCCAGACAACCATACAGCGGCATTGACCAATTTGGCGGGTGCTTTGATTGAACAGGGGAAGTATAATGTCGCTGCACCAATTCTGAGCAAAGCCGATGACTTACAGAGAGACTTATCCCCCAATCGGCGGTTGGAAGCCACGATTCTAAACAACAGGGCCATCCTTCATTTTATGCAGGGACAGTATGAAGAATCTGTCGAGATAATTGAACAAGGCTTTCAATGGGATGCGATGCCAACGCAGGAAGACATTCCATTGGCATTGCTCTGGTTAGGTGTGCAGATGATGATGGGCGATTTGGATGAGGCATTGTCATTATATCAATCTCTCACCCCGCTGGGCGAATGGACTGATTTGCCGTTGTGGAAAAATGAGGTCGATTGGCGGTTACAGATATTCTCTCTCGCACAAGGCAATTACCAAGATGCGCTTGAGTCCTATATTGAGATGAAGGCTGTCTTTGCAAAACATGGGGATCGGGTGAATGAGGCGCGTCTGTCTCGCAACATCGGGTTCGCCTATCTGCTTCTGGGTGATTTAGAGAAGGCCGAGACGCATATCATGGAAGCCAACGAGCTATTCGAGAACATGGGCATGCAGTTGGAATTGGCAGAGACACATGTCTCCTTAGGCGTTCTAAAGCTTATGTTAGAACGCACAGATGACGCTATCGATGAATTCCAGAGAGCACAAACAACTTCAGCGGACATAGGCCATGAACCCCTGACCAACATTCTCGACTATTATCTAACACTCCTGTCTGATCCAGACGGCTATTTAAGTTCGGGCGATCTTCAAAAAGTACGGAGGTTATTAGAGAAGCCTGTTCCCTTTGGTCAAACACAAATTTGGCAAAAATTAACAAACATAATATACGAATTAGATAATGATACATCAGACGATCAGGCAATGATCTTGCAAGAGGTCGAGAGTCTATTCGAATTATTCGACCAAATAGATAGCCCGACATGGACAGCATTTGTTCATCATATGTTGGCACTTCTTGCCATCAATCAGCTAGATTTCCAAACAGCAGACCACCATGCAACACAGGCCGTAGAACAGTTGGATTTGGTGAAGGCAAGTTTGACCGTGCCAGAGTTGGAAACGGCATTTTTGGCAAATCTTACAGATGTTTATCGCGTCGCGGCCATCGCTGCTGCCTTCCAAAATCGGATTGAGGATATATTTTTCTATACCGAAAAGGCACGTGCTCAATCATTTTTAGAGCAGTTGGGGAACCAGTCGATTAACCCATTCCATATGGAGAAGGAAACACTTATTCAGCAGGAACAGAATCTACGCCAACAGATGAGCGAAATTTTAGACACACTGCTAAGAGAATCAGACCAAACCCTTATTGATCAGTATACAGCCAAATTGGAGGCTTTGCGCAGTGACTACCAAGAACTACTGCTTCATCTCAAAGTAACGCATCCTGACTATGCATCTATTGTGGAGGTAGATGTGATAACATTGGCAGAATTACAAAGCGAAGTTCTGGATGAGGATACCGCGATCATTACCTATTTCACTACTGGTAATGTCCTACCCAATCCCCTATCGACACCAGAATCGACATCTACAACAAATCTAAGCGTGGCATGGATGATTGATCATACCCGTGTCTATACGAGCAACGTGACTATCACTTCTGATGAAATACATGGTCAGGTTGATTTTCTGCGCGAAACAATTACCGAACGCGACTTTGACCAACAAACCGCTCGCAATCTCTACGACCAACTCATCCGACCCTTCAAACCCCATCTTGACCATAAAAATCTCATCATCATTCCCTCTGGCCCGCTCCACTACCTCCCCTTTGCCGCTCTCTGGAATGGTGATGAAGAACGGTATCTCATCGAAGAACACAGCATCATCTACGCACCTAGTGCCAGCGTTCTGCGGTTATTACAGGGGAAGCGTGAGGACAACCCCAATAAAGGGCGGCTATTGGCAATGGGCAATGCTGATAACTCCTTACAATCAGCCGAGCAAGAAGTGACAATCATCGCCGATTTATTCGATACAACGCCGCTCACACGTACCCTCGCCAGTGAAAGCCAGTTCTATACAGAAGCCCCAAACGCCGACATCATTCATCTGGCTGTTCACGGGCGTTATAACGCAATGGACCCACTTTTTACACACCTTCAGTTGACCGATGATGCAATACATGATGGTCGTCTCTATGTGCATGAACTCTACAACGTTGATTTGTCGGAAACCAACTTGGCTGTCTTATCCGCCTGCGACACATCGCTGGGCGTCATCAACAATGGCGAAGAGTTGATTAGCCTCACCCGCGCCTTTATCTATGCAGGTGCGCCAGCCGTGATGACAACACTCTGGCCGATTGATGATCAAGCCTCGGCAGCACTGATGGAAACGTTCTATGAACAGATGTTATCAGGAATGACTATGGCCGAGGCACTGCGTCATGCACAGTTGGCGATATTGGCAGAGGATGAATGGTCATCACCCTACTACTGGGCAGCGTTCAATTTGACAGGGGATTATCGCTGACGGTACAGTACAAAGAACACAGATGCTAGCCTGTGTTCTTTGTGATTCATGTACAAAAAAAGGGTTATGATAGTTCAGGACAGATGGATTCAAATCAAACGTTGAATGATAAGGACATAAAAAATAAATCATATGATGCCGAAAAGAAACTCATGTTGATCATCAAACTATTGATTACGTTTTTAATTATCGCCACATCCGGCTTTCTTTGGTTTCAAAACGGATTTTCCATCATCATTTTTTTAGCCTACCTCGCGGTGGGCTTCTATTTGATCTATAGACTCATCGTGTTCGCACAAACATGGCTTCTGAAAATCACAAAAAACAGTAGGCTAAAAAGTTTAATCACCTATATCGTGCATTATGACAACCGCACTGGCGGAAACTATGTTGTTGGAGATGGTATCCAGATTAGCGGTGGTCTTAATAGTGCAAACGAAATCAATATACAGAATCATCCATCATTACATCGTACAAGCATGTCAGATGTTGACAAAACTGAGCCTCATCAAGCACCAAAGAAAGATGTACCTGTTGTCGATGCAGAGCCGAATGCTACCCAGATGGACGATGATATCCAGTGGAGATTGTGGTTCCGGGTTATGCGTCGCATGGTTTATCATCCACTGAGCATACTCTTGATACTGCTTGTTGGATTTACCGTTACTACGATGGTTGCAAAATCGTTCCAGCCAAAAATCTTCGTGATTGATAAATGGGAGAATAGGACACCAGGTGCATCAAAGTATGAACTGAAGCTCACCGATGATACACGACGGATTCTCTACCAAAAATTGGCCTTGGTCGATGACTTGCAGGGGGTCCAATGGGACATGCCCCTTGTGGCGTCAGAGAATGACTTTGACTATTGGATTACAGGTGATTTTAGAAAGATCGATGAGATTGAGCTAACCGCCGATGTCCATACAGCGAAAGGATTCCACCTCGGCAGTCCCAATGTAAAACGGCAAATTGATGACACAACCCCAGAAGCCGAAATTTGTATCTTGGATTTGCAACAAGAACTTGCCCTAGAAATTTTACAGGCGCTGGATATCACCGTCACAGAGACGGTCAGCGAAGCCATGCGCCATGAACCAACCGCTAGTTGCGATGCACTTCTTGCCAATAATGAAGGTGTGGTTCTTGCTATCGAAGGAAAGTATTCTCAATCCAAACTCAAGCTAGAACAGGCCATCCGGATAGATCCAAATTTCGCAGACTCGTACAACAATCTTGGCTGGGTGTTGCGGCGGCAGGGGAACTTAGAGGCAGCATTGGTGGCCTATCAACAAGCGGCTGACCGTAGCCCGCAAAACCCGATTTATCAGTTCAACTTGGGACTGATTCACGAAGATTTGGGGAAACCCGAACAAGCAGTCGATTCCTATCAACAGGCGATTGCGCTGGACCCCGCCTATGTTGAAGCCCATAATAATTTGGGCTATACCTATCTGCTATTGGGTGACTTGGACAAGGCATCAGAGGTATTGCAAACTGGCTTGGGCTTGGACCCCGAACGACCGGAGTTACACAAAAATCTGGGACGTGTCTATCTGGAGCAAGGGGATCATACCAATGCTGTTCTCGAACTCAAGGAAGCCATTGCCCTATTTAATGATTATGTCGAAGCCTATTATTATCTGACACTCGCCTATCAACAATTAGGTGAAGATAAAAACGCCTGTGACAGTTTATTCGAGTTCTTTTTCCTTGCACAAGCAGATGAGTTGGATGACTATCCAGATGATGTATTCAGCGAACTGCAATGTAATCAATAGAAATATTCGCGTCGGGTGTCCTGGGAGCGTATCCGCGTTTTTAGCATTTCGGCAACGCGGAATGATTCATTCTTTCATTCTCATGGAGTAATTTTATGCAAAACCTATTTTTAGAAAACAACACAAATGGTTCTATATTCAGAAAACCAACCATCTTGATATTCAGCACACTATGGCTATGGCTTTCCTCTTGTGTGCCAACACCGACACCCATGCCAACCACGCCAACAGAAACACCCGCACTAGCCGCCAGCGCGACCGTTGGTGAACCCATTGCCGTGATTACCCACATTGAAGGAGATGTATTTATTGAGAGTGCGGATGCATCGGTACAACAAAATAAAGTGGGGTTACTAGCCCCACCTCTACGCTCAAGCCGTCCAACGGCGTTTCAAATACTGCGTGAAGGGACAACGCTTCGTATTGAGCAAGGGGGAAGTGTCACCATCGTTTGCTACAACAATCGGGTTTATCGAGTTACACGACAACGAACGGTCACACTTACATCAGAAGTATGTGGTCGTGGCACACCCATCCCTGCGGCCCCTGCTCGACGGACACAGCCTGATTCGGGGAGAGTGGGTACGCGCAATGACTCTGATGATGAAAGCATGACGCTCCAGGAAGAAGTACGAGACCCCAAATGCGAATACAACCGCGTTCCAGTCATCCTCAGTCCATTGAACACCCATCTGTTGGACATGCAGCCTGAAATACGTTGGATTGAAGTTACCGACTCGATTGAATACATCCTCGAACTGAGTAGTTCAACCATCTATCCGCCTATCGTAGTGGATGCTGGTGCTGATGCGACAGACCTTGCCTGTGTTGAGAATGCGCAGACTGCGCCCAGCCGTGTCTGTACACATCCTTGGCCGCAGGAATGGGCATTGGCCGAGGGGCAGCGCGCCTTTCTCACCGTGAGCGCACGGACGAGTATTGCCTCTCGTGAACGTCCTTCCGAGAAGAGCAGTCTACGTACCCTCTCGACAGAGCAGGCGACGGAAGTCCAAAGCCAAATGGATGCCATTCAAGCACTGGACATTGATGCTGTGACCCAAGACATCCTACTCGCCGGGCTGTACATGGAACATGAACTCTATGACCAAGCCCTCACGACCTACGAGCAAGTGTTGACGCAGCAACCTGCACCCGTTCTGGATGTCACGCGTGGCGACCTTTATCGCCGTGCTGCACTGCCGCTCTTTGCCTTCAATGCCTATCAAACAGCATTGACTGGTCTTGATGCACAAGGCGATGACGCTGCTGTCCGTGCTGCCGCCAATTTTGGCATTGGCGCAACCTATTACAACTGCCAGAAATATGATTTGGCCGAACCACATTTTGTAGAAGCGGCTGACCTGTATCGTCGTGTTGAAACAGAGGAGATGACTGATGCGTTGACGGCGGCAGAGAATGCCTTGACACGTACACAGGGGCGAACTGAGTAGACAAAGACCAGCACCGATAAACGCAAGTAACCACAGATAACTTCATCTGCGGTTACTTGCGTTCACCTACGATCCATGACGCCCCAAAAGCGTTTATCATTATATTTGACATGGCAGAAAACATGTACTATGCTACCTGTCAAGCCAATCTCGTCATTGATAATAATAATCAAAGGATAGTGTGGGAAAAATGACAAACAAACATCAAGCTGATTCAGTCGAACAGACTGCTGATGCATTAAAAATATTGGGTGAGTCGGTCAATGAGGACACTGAGGGTACTGACACCACTGGCGAGGATGCCAAGAAAGATGTGTTGAAGGCCGATTATGATAGCCCTTGGAAAGACAGTCTTGAAGACTTTGAAGAGTTTATCCTATTCTACGTCCCTGAACTGTATGATTTTATTGATTGGACCAAGCCACCTGAGTTTTTGGACAAAGAATTTCAGCAAATTGCGAGGGATGCGACCACAGGCCGTCGCTATGCTGATAAACTGGTGCGGGTCTGGACCAAAGACGGCGACCCGCTGCATGTGTTAAATCACATCGAAATACAAGGGTCACGCGAAGCTGGTTTTGAAGAGCGCATGTATATTTATCATTACCGTATTTATGATAAATACCGTATTCCTGTTGTGTCGATTGCCATCTTAACCGCAATACCAGTGAAAGAACGTTAGGTCTGTTCGTTTCAACCTGCTTTAGGGTGAAACGAACACAAAATAAGAATAAGGTAATTGGGTAGAGGGATGGGGAGAGACAGGAGGTATAATAGAGACAAGCGTCTAATAATTCAAGTAGTCAGGCACAAAGGGGGAAGTGCATGAGTCAACCAGACTCAAACCAAAGAGTGGAAGAACTGGGTACAGAATTGAGCATGGAGCCGTTTCGAGAGGAACTGCAACCACTGATAGAGGAAGTACTGGCGGGAACAGGTAAAAACAAATATCGAAGCAATACCAAGTTAGTCCCAAATTTAGTGGTTTGGTTGGTGCTGGGACTGACAATCCGAAGAGAGTTGAATTGCTACCAAGTATTGAACTGGCTGCTATCAGGGTTCAGGTGGTTAT
>JBCCFC010000401.1:0-10264 GCA_039029935.1 Chloroflexota bacterium | reverse complement strand
GCAGCAGCGCATATATTAGGGATAAGGGGTAATAAAGATTCATATAACGTTCTCACTTCTTTATTAAACGACTCTGATGGCCTTATTCGTGAGTGGTCAACATGGGGACTCCGATATTATAGTGAATTTAGTCCAAAAGAACTTTTTTTCAATAAACTTTCGGACTCACGTTCAGCCGTTAGAAGATATTGCATTGAGGGGCTTGTCGCATTGGGTAATGTCTCATGTATAGATACGATCATTTCTCAACTCGGTGACGAAGGAGCTACAATAAGAAAAGCTGCGGTGCGTGGGCTTGGAAGACATGACAGTCATCTCGCCACTCAACCGCTACTGGCGACATTGAATGATAATGATAGCAATGTTCGAGCCAGCGCAGCCACCGCCCTTGGCAATTTGAAGGCAACGGAGGCTGTCGATGCATTGCGACTGGCGTTATATGACCCAGATGGGAGTGTCGGAAATGCCGCTGCGGATGCGCTTGGCAAGATTGGCGATAGAGGTGTCGTTCCAGCATTATTAACAAATCTACACACGGGTAGGGTGAAAGCCTTGGCTCGCTTGGGGGTGTATGAGGTGATTCCATTTTGCCAATCTGTCATTCGTCACACAGCAGAAGATGCCTCTGCACAGTGTACCTTTGGCTTGATTCATCTTGCCCCATCAACCGCATTGAATGTATTGCAAACATGCGAACGCCGTTTTCCCATGAAAGCTTGGATTATGCACCATCAAGCACAGGCACACTGGCAATTGGGCGACTTGGACAAAGCACAAGCATCCTTTGAGTGTATTTTGGCGTTGAAATTAGAGCGCAACCAAGATATCCTTGCCCTCGCCCACTACCATCTCGAAACGGGCAACCTAGACGAAGCCCTTCACCTTGCCAAGCGCGCTGATTTTGAAAATCCATTCAAGGCACTGCCCCTGTTGACACTGGCGTTGGTTCATTATGCGTTGGATGACCTTGACCAAGCCAAAACCTATCTCCAACGGGCGCGTATCGAAGACCGCCGCATCACCGATATTGACGATTTGAAGTTTGAACATTTCTGGCGTGAGAAAGCGGTTGAGTATTTGGAGGGGTTATTGGCTCATGAAGCACACTCTGGGTTAAACCCGCAGGGCTAAAGGACGCCTCTGAACTTACCCAGAGTACACCGATTTATTGAATGTAGACCAACTCATTACCTACGTCGGCCATAGGTGTGAGCAGGGCAATCATGTCACTTGAGGGTGCAACTGATGACAACCCCTTCTTCTTGACAATGAACGCAAAAAGCATTATGATCCAAAGGGAAAATATGAACATTCGTTTTATAGTGAGAGAAATTTCTGATGACATTACAAACGCTATCTATCGGTGAGGCGAGCAATCACTTACAGTCGGTTGTCGAGCAGAAAAGTCATAGAACATGCACTAAAACACAAGCTCCCGACCCGCAAGCGCATAATGTTCTTGCGCCGTCATAAAGTGCGTATGTCTCTGTATTATTTGGTCAATTGCCGTAATCAATTTTTGTAATTGACCACCTTCACGTAGTTCTTCGGCAATGTCATCCGTCATATACTTTTCTAGGAATGTCTCAAGAGATATGTTGTTTAATTCTTCTTTTAACAGCCGTTGGAACGCTCGACTTGGTAACAATTCACCTTCAATTTCAATGCGTAATGGTAACTTTTTGCCAATCGCATATTCGAGCAGTTCTTGATTCTCAAAAAAAATGATTTCAATGGAGGGAATAAAGGAAAAGACATCAACCACACTCTCGCCTGCAACTTGGCGTATGGTTGCCTTTGTCAATCCATTCTCCTCGTGTGCTTTGGTTTTGTTGAGTGTGTCAGCATCCTGAATCACCAACAATGGCGGTCCCTCCATCACAACGATATTGCGCCCCGCAGAGGCTAGCTGGCTTTCACCTAGTGCTGAATAGAATTTGACTCGCGGAAGATTTTCCTCGCGCAATAGATGACGGAGTATACGGGCATAGTTATCGTCTCTTACTAAAATCTTTAATATAGTGTTTACCATTATATATAAGCCTCCCTATAATTATTGATTTGATCGGATAACCCAAACAGACATAGATACTCATATTTCTCCCGTAACATCGATTTGAAATTTTGGTTTTCGAGTGCTGTTTCAATATCTTTCTCAGACCAAAGTAAGATACGGTGTGGAATCGCAAACCCTGCTAACATCAGTGCTGGTTGTGTAAAACGCCCCGCCACAAAGATACAGCCAAATGTTGTTGCGGGGCGACGCATTAACTGGTTGCGCATTTTTGCAACGACTTCAATATCGACTGTTTGCATATCTTTACATTCAATCAAAAAGATATAGCTCTGGTCGTACACTGCACCGTCAATTTGTTCAATTCTTTGTCCGGTTGGTGGTACATCATATGGATACTCCACTCGTAAGTCTGACAATTGAAATGCACGAATGACAAAATGTTCCAATGCCTTCCCTGAATCCCAATCAACCGTTTGTCCCGTCTTTATCTGTTGCCATAGGTGTGCGAGGTCTGCCCAAGACATGCGCTCTGCACGTTCTCTATATTGCTTATCTTTGATGCTTTCTTTTGCCATTGGCGAGCCCTTTGGGTAATGTTATCCATACTAAATTTGCTTAATCAAAATGTCATCATCCCATGTGCTGAACAATGGTAGTTCAGCATATTTATATTTTACCAGATGGAGTGTATTTTCTCAACTTCATACGGTAAACTTACTTTACCCGTAGCGTCCCATTACCTCTTGAGATTAACGAATGTTCACGCGTTCCGAATCAACTGGTTCCAACTCAAGCCCAGCCCACACCAACAACGCCTGAACCGCCTCCCTATCTTCAACAGCAAAGAGCAGTACATTCCCCTCAAGACGCCCCTGCACATACTTCTTGATCTGTTCGCTGGACAGTATCGCCTTCAACACCTCTTCACTCGGACAATCAAGCATGACATAGGTCCCAAATGTTGCCGTCGGTGGTCGCCCACCCCAATTTCGTAGAGCCAGTTCAAGAAAGGCTGGAATTTTTCGCCCACCTCGCCTATTCAACACGTAAAGCAACTCATCGATACGTCGTCCACCACGTACCTGTGCCGAGACGCTGGCTTTAGTCAACTGCCAGATGTTGGCCTTTTGGTGTTCTGCCCAGTTATTTAGCTGTGCTTTCAGCATTAGCTCGGGTATCTCCTCTTTGAGCGTGATCTTACCCTCTTCGCTGATGGTTAGCACTTCAGGCAGTGGGTGTCTGTAGTTGATGCGTTCAACAGGGCCAAAGGAAACCGGAAAGACACTGCGGCGACCCATTGGCAGTGGCTTCACCAGTAAGAAACGGTCGCCGATGGGTTTGATGGCAATGGTTGCGTTGAGGGCGGCTTCGCGGGCGGCTTCGGTTGCAAATTCCATGAGACTAACATTGTGATGTAACACAACCTGTTCACGTAGTGCGGCCCACTCTTTGAGTTCGGTGACGACGTTTTGTGGCAGTGGCGTCTGTGCATGTTCGGTCAACGCTGCCAGCAGGTCGTCAATCTCTGTGCCGCGCTCCAAGCCTTGATAGATGGCGTCACGTGTGATGCGATAGGTGGCCGTGTATTGCTGTGACTGGATGCGTTGGGCATGGCGTTCGAGAAAGGTGAGTTGGCGTGGTGTGACATTCTTGAGGTAGACAATCACATCAAAGTTGGGCTGCACCACCCATACGCCAGATGTATCCGTTGCGGATTGTGTGGCGTCGTTTGATGGGGCGGACGTGGCTGGCGTGGCGAACTCTTTGTGCGGATGGAGGGCTGATTTGCCCAGTGGTGTCAGGCGGAAGGCGACAATGCGATTGTCTTTCATACGCAATTCGACCATACCCAGATAGTGAAGCCATGAAGAGAATGCGGCCTCAATCCAAGGACGTTCCCGCCCCACCCAGGTAGCTCGGTCTCTTTTGCCAAATCCTCCATAAAGGGAATAGTATGCGCCAATACGCTCATATAAGGCACGGTCAATCACATCGACGGTGTAAAACGCATCGGTCTCATGGGGTATAGACGTGAGAAATAGGAGGAACGCCACACGAAAGGCACGATACGTTTCGCCGTAGGACTCGAGCTGTTTTGGGCCAGATTCATTCCACGCTGTTAACGCACGAAATCCATCAAGCAGCGATGAAATTAGCACTGCTGGTTCTTGTTCCGCAACGTTATCCGTCGGGATGGCCAGATAGAAACCGCCAGAATCTATATCCACCAGCTCGGCAGAATGCATGGCATGTAGCAGCCCAAAGGCGGCGTCCTTAAAAATCAGCCCATCTCGTTCAAGATCGTCGCCCGACCATTGCAGTGCTTTTTGCAGCTTTCGCCGTTCTGTAACACGCAGCTTCCCTTTTTGTGTTGTGCGGATACCGTCTATATTCTCTAATGCATGCAAAAAGCTGATGATGTCCAGCATCACGACGGTTGGCATTCGGACTAAGCTTGTTTCGGCTGATTGATTGGGACTGATTCGATAGGTTTCTAAGGGAACGGTGGGGATATTGGGCAAATCTACTCCGGCGAGCAAACGGTAATCAGAGAAGATCAGATTGGGAGCATAAGAGCCAAAATAGACACTCCCACTGCTATAACGAAAACCGCCTTGTCCCATGACAAGACCTCGTTTTGTCAACGATGCAACCACCGTCTGGGTAATAGACTGCTGTCGACCATAACGGCTCTCAATTGGTCTTGCATCAACGGGTATCTCAACGCCGGATGCGAGTAACGCGAGCACCAATGCCTGATCCTCAATTTCGCCACCTGCCTGTTTGATAAAAGCCAGTGCCAGCCGTTGAAATGGATTTAGCTTGCTGATGATTTTTCGCACATGGTTAGGGTCTGCCAACGCGCTTTTGAGCGCGTCAATACACGCCTGCTTGCGCATTTTTGCACCATCTCGATAGCCATAGGTGGGCAACATCTTTTTTAGATCATCGGCGTTAATTTTGGGGAAATATGGATCAAAGGTACGAATCGAATTAGCCAAAATACACCTTCATTTCACATACTCAATCAAGCGTCATTCTGCCATCATGACATCCAGATTAAACCCGGCCCACGACAAAAATGCCCGCACTTCATTCTCATGCGCACCATCAAAAAACAACACAGTCGATTCTGAACTACCTCGGTAATAGGGTTTCAGGCGTGTACTCTGGCGCAGAGCCACGGCGGTATGGTTATTTGGACAGCGTACCACAATGATGGACCCTAATTCAGTTTTCTGGGGACGCCCAGCCCAATTGCTCAGGGCAACGTTGAGCATTGGTGGGATATGGCTATGGCTAAGGCGACGAGCATCTAGGAGTTGCTGAAGTTCGTTAATACGCCCGCCCGCTTTGACATTGGCCTTGACACTGGCTTCGGTCAATTGCCACTGATTCGCTCCTGTGCGTTCGGCCCAATTATCTAGTTTGCCCGGCAGCAGCAGGTCAGATGAATCAGCTTTGATTTTGATCAAGCCATGCTCGTTGGTTTCTAATACTTTGGTCAATAAATATTCATAGTTGACTCTGTGAATATCGCGTACGTAGCTAGAAAGTTGAAATACATCTACAGTTGGTGAGAGGAGCAGATACTGATCGCCAATCGGTGTACTTGGCAGCTTGTTGTCCAGTGCGATTTGACGGTCGGCAGCAGATGCAAATTCGAGCAGATTAGCACGGTGATGCAGCCGGATTTGCTCGCGGAGTGCAGACCACTCAGCGATTTCAATGCGGATGTTATCGGGCAGTGGTGCTTGGGCATGACGTTCGAGTGTAGCCACAAAGTCATCGACAGTACCTGTGCCACGCTCTAAGCCACGATAGACGGATTCGCGGGTGAGTCGGTAGTGTGCGGTGTATTGTTGTGACTGTATGCGTTCGGCGTGACCTTCCAAGAAGGCCAATTGTGTGGGTGTGGTTTTGTCCATGTAGACAATAATATCAAAATTGGGTTGGACAATCCATGCCTCAGCGTTGGTCTCAGGTTCATCGTTGCTATCATCAAGTGTTGTCTGTGACGCAATATCAAATGACTTTTCGGGATGGAGTGCCGCCTTGCCCAATTGGGTCAGCCGAAAAGCAACAATTTGTTGTTCCTTGACATATAACTCCACCATGCCTAAGTAATAGAGCCAAGACGAAAGTGCATCTTGTAGCCAGAAATGCTCATATTTGCGCCATCGAAGCTGGTTGGCCTCATGCGAATCTTGCTCTACTCCGGCCATTTTCCCAGAGGCGTCTCTGCGTATACGAATATAATTATGAACACGCCCCCTACCCAATGAGAACTGCTCACCAATTCGTAGATAAAGTCTGTTGCTCAGAGAACTGAATGTGAAAAATTCGTCGCTATCGGGAGGTAATGCGCGCAACATCAGCATTAATGCGACGCGAAAATCCCGCACAAGTTCAAGATCGATCTGTGGTACTGTCTCACGGGCTTCTAGCCAATCCGCATTGCGAATAAACCCAACCATCAGACGCTCGATCTGTTTGGCCGGGTTTTGGTCGGCGACCTCTTCAACAGAGTATTTCAGTATCAACTTTTTCTGTTCTTCAACCAAAAACTCAGCATTTTGTAAAGCGAAGAGCAAACCTTTGGGTGCATCTCGAAGCATAAACCCATCAATCTCAATGTCGGGCTGTGACCACTGCAATGTCTTCTGAAATTTTCGTAGATCACTGACGCGGATTGTCCTTTGCTTGGTATAGCCCAGACCACCCATATTGTCAATGGTTTGGAGCAGTCCGATGATATCAAGCATGACCCTTGAGGGATGACGCATAGATGTATCATGTTTGGGCGTCGTCGTTTTTAAGTTTAGCTCTTTGACAGGTGGTAGGCCGACATGGGCAAGCAAACGCGGGTCAGAAAAGGCACTATAGACAGAACGGAAACTAGAACTATAAATCCGACCCTTTGCCGCCCGCCAAGAGCTATCCATCACCAGCCCATGTTCTGCTAGATTTTCCAAGAGCGCAGTGCCAATCACATTGCGTTTGCCTTCTAGCCATGAGGGGATGTTGATGCCTGAAGCGAGAATCGCTATGGTCAAGGTATCGGGTGTGAGATCATCATCAATCAATTTGAGTGTCGCTAATGCGAGTTTCCGCACTGGACTCAGCGTTGTGACGACTCTACGTGCTGCTTGTGGATCAGCAAGCGTTTGGCTGATGAAATCGATACACTGTTGTTTGCGTAGTCGTATCCGCTCGGAAGGGGGGCCAGCATGATGATAACCTCGTACCATCTTTTTGAGATCATCCGCGTTGATAAACCGAAAAATGTGGTCAAAGGTGACATTGGTTTCAGACATAAGTCTACTCTTCTACCTCAATCGCAGAAAGATCAAACCCTGCCCATTCCAAAACTTTGCGCACCTGCTTCATATCCGACTCTTTAAACAAAAGCACATTATCGCCTTCCCGACCACGGGCAGCTTTACTGATTTCTTTTGGATCAAGACGCCCCTGTAAATAGGGCTGTATCTGCTTGTGTTCCAAAATCGTTCTATATAGATCATGGCTATCAAAGCGCAGAACGACCATCGACTCGCATTGAATCGATTTGGTCCGTCCGCCCCAGTTTCGTAGCGCAGTCTCTAGGAATGGGGCTACTCTGCTGCGAGGCACCATCCGATCTTCGAGCAATGTGAACAGATCGCTAATACGTCCACCCGCTTTTACCTGTGTACTGACACTGGCTTGGGTGAGCTGCCAAGTATCCTCTTTGGTACGCTCTGCCCAGTGGTCTAGCTGTGGTTCAAGGAAGAGATCGGTCGCTTTCTTGCTCAATGTCATTGTCCCTTTCTCGGTCACGATGACGATTGGATCGAGTTGATGGCGATAGTTGATGTGATCAAGTTTATCGCTCGTATTGACAGCCTTAAGCCCTTCGGCGACCTTTGCATCCAGAAGCATGTAGCGGTCGCCCACCAATGTGCCTTTTAACCCGCGTTCAACATTCTTCTGACGTTCCTCCTCAGACACAAAGCTTAACAGACTGGCCGTATAGTGGAGTGTTACCTGCTCACGTAATCCCGCCCATTCCTTGATGTCGATCAGGACGTTCTGTGGGATAGGGGTCTGTGCATGTTTTTCCAACACACGCAGAAAATCTTCGAGTTTTGCACCACGCTCCAGTCCCTGATAGACCGACTCCCGTGTAATCAGATAGTGGGCGGTATATTGCTGGGTTTGGCTCCGTTCCGCATGTTGCTCCAGAAAGATAATTTGTTGAGTCGTAATTTGATCGAGAAAGGCGATGATCTCAAAGTTGGGCTGGACAATCCACGCACCGTTGGCTTTGGCATTGACGCGGCCTGTCTTGATGGCGTCAATGTCAATGTTCTCTTCGGGATGCAACACCGCTGTACCCAGTTTGGTCAGCCGAAATGCCACAACCGCTTTGTTCTCAACGGCCACTTCCACTAACCCCAGATAGTAGAGCCATGAGGAAAACGCGCCATTCAGCCAAGGGCGTTCTGTTTCCAACCAGCTTTTACGACGATCTTTACGCCACTTTTCTTCGCGTTCTTGATGTTGTTTTGGTGTAGCACGCCCATAATACTGTGGTTTATTGATATAATGTGCCACGCCGATGAATTCACCAACGCGTTCATAGAGGGCATTGTCAAAGTCATCAAGCAAATAGAAATCATCCGAACCAAGCGGGAGGCTGCGCAAAAATGTTAGGACAGTTTGCCGAAAGACTTCAACTGTCGTATCCGATAGGTATCGACTCCCTAACTCGTTCCAACCCTCAGCCTTCTCAAACCCATTCATCAGTGTCGAAATCTGTTCAGGGAATGGCTTCTTGGCAAACGTTTCGACCGATTTCGCCACAACCACTTTCTCGGTGGTTTGTCTGAACATTCTGGCCTGGGTCAGGGCTGCGACCAATCCCAGTACGATATCTTTAAAAATCAACCCATCGATTTCTAAATCACCTTTGGGCCATTTTAGTGACTTCTCAAGCTGACGCAACTCACGTACACGCACCTTTTGTTGTTGTGTCACCCCCAGCCCATCCATGTTTTCGACTTTTTGAATAAAGCCAATCAGGTCAAAGGCAACGGTGGATGGTAGTCGAGATTGTGGGTTGAGGGTAGAGACAGTCTTGTCAGATGCGGCCTTCAAGGACAAACGGTGCATAACAGGTGGTGGCACCTGAGCCAAAATGCGATGATCGACAAATGCCTCTGAGGTGTAGTAGTTTGAGTAGTAATAGCGAGAGGGGTTCATCATCAACCCAAGTTCCATGAGGCGTTCGAGGGCATATCTACCATAGCTCCGATGTTCCTCTAATTCTGGTAACTCAACACCCGTGATCACCAAATGGCGGGTCAGGTCTTGCTCGTCAATATTTCCCATCTTTTTGATCAATGCTAACGTCTGTCTCTCAAACGGGTCAAGCGCATTGACGACCTTGCGTAGTTGCTGGGCATTGGCAAGAATTATTTTGAGGGCCGCAATATTTTCCTTCTTGAGCTTTTTTGGTGTGTTGCCATAAGCGTGGACCATCCTCTTTAGTTGATCGGCGTTTACATTATTGAGGTAATTATCAAAGCGACGATTCTGTGTTCGTTTTGCCATAGTCACTCTCTATTTCAACACTTTGGGTGTATGTCCCAGCTTAAGCAAGCGCGCCAACAATGCATCCAATTTCTCCGGCTCAACCACTGCCACCTTGTCGGAGAGGCGCGTCAACAACATCGACTTGGCATTTTTGTCAGAGAGGAGCATGTCGAGAATATATGATTCTGCGACCTCGATCAGTGGTAAGTTCTCGTGTAATATGGCTTTACTCATGATTTTTTCCTAACTTTTGGTGTTTATATAGTAGCTGGCTCGGACCTTCGGGAAGTGAGTACAGAATTTGTGATTCGTCGAAGAAACTACCTACTCACCTTCCGAAGGTCCTACACACTATCAGTTTATTTACACCTGATCCTCATACAAAATCTGATACTCATAGCCCTGCTCGGTCAAGAAGCGTTGACGGTTGGCGCAGCGCCACAGCAGGAGCAGCGACAGGAGGAGCAGCGCCTGCTCATTCCTAATTTTTCTTGCAAATGTTTCTTCATTTTATTCTAACCCGCTGAGTATGCAGTGTCCCTCTCTCTCTACTATGTCGGCTGAACTAGGTTGCATAACATTCTCTGTCTACAACTTACACCTGCAGTATAAGTGTAGCTGATCACATTTCCTCAGAGATATCATTGAAGCGGTGGCCAGTTCTCAGAG
>JBCCFC010000400.1:0-10268 GCA_039029935.1 Chloroflexota bacterium | reverse complement strand
ATTTCATCAGCGTCATCATCAGAGGCATCCATCTCTGCGTCATCTGTATCGCTGTTATCATCTGCATGATCGTCAGCTTCTGTGTCATCAGCCTCTGTTTCATCAGCCTCTGTTTCATCAGCCTCTGTGTCTACCCCTTCGGCATCCATTTCATCAGCGTCATCATCAGAAGCACCCATCTCCGCGTCATCTGTATCGCTGTTATCATCTGCATGATCGTCAGCTTCTGTGTCATCAGCTTCTGTGTCATCAGCCTCTGTGTCATCAGCCTCTGTGTCATCAGCCTCTGTGTCTACCCCGTCGGCATCCATTTCATCAGCGTCATCATCAGAAGCACCCATCTCCGCATCATCTGTATCGCTGCTATCATCAGCCTCTGCATCCATGTCGCCAGTCTCTGTGTCATCTACCTCTGTTACATCATCCGTTTCTGCATAGTCCTCCTCGGCATCACCTGCTTCACCCCCAAGCGTGGCAGGCAACGTCTCGCTGATTTCAACCTCACCCAATCCACACGCTGGATGTCCAAATCCATCTGTTTCATCAAAAATGATATTGTCATCACCTGTTGGACTAACACCACCGGGTACAAAGTCTAGCCCCAAATAGTCACGAACACGCCATGCAATGATGTGATCTGTACAGGATGTGTCGCCGCTGACGCCGATAGCACCAAGTAGGCTGCCTGACTCGTTATAGAGTGCCAGACCGCCACCAAAGACATTGACACCGCCAATCTTCCGTCCAGTCATGGGATCATTGGCTTGACCATAAAAAGCAGAACTGCCACCATAAGCGACATCTGTGTCAACAGGATTGCTATGTTGCAACCCATAGAGACTCCCGCCCGGCTGCACGGCTGTGTGCAAATTGGCCGTCGAAAGGGCCAACCCCGGCAGACTAAATGCATTGGCAGTGTTGGCCTTTTGTGCAGAGATGACACGGCTCCCCGGCCATTGATCGCCTCGATGCTCACCCGAAAACGCCACAGCGCAGACCTCGCCGTCGCGATTGACGATTGTGGCCCACATGTCAAGCGCAAACCCGCCGTTCCCGCCAGCCTCAACCACGTTATCCAGTACGGCCTTCAAGGTGTCATGGCTTGGCATTGCGCCACATCCCTGACTGAGGCCATCTTCCATAGATGGATTATGTGCGTCGGCCAACAATGCCGATGCACTCAATAAGAACATCATGGCGGTAAGCGTCATAAAAATAGCTGTCCGCTTGGTCCAATGAGAAAAATTCATTTCAAGCCCCCTCATGCTGAGTTTTGATTAAACTTGTTGATTTTCGTCATGGATGCGATGGTGATGGTAGTGTATTCGCCACGTATGGGGATACGCAGCGGACGATTTTTGATAGATTAACTGTTCTCTGTATGATGTAATGGTGTGGTGATGATGAAATACAATGAACTATCAGTCTAACGTAATTTTGAACCCAATTTGTTCCAAAAGTTATGGATCAACTTATATATCTATTAGACAACACAAATCGCCAAGGAATGGCAATTAAATAACTTACCCGTTTGGATGAGAGCCGCACGGGGCGTGCTCACTGAACGTGTGTAAGTTAAATAATCGCTATTCCCAAACTTTCGGGCGGTGACGATAGCGAATACGAGATGTACTCTGGATGTACTCAACATTTCGCGTCACTGCCCGAAGGTGTCAACGATTGGATAACAAGTGTTGGTCTAAATCAGCGGTCCCCAGAGTTCACACAACTGTACTCGCTCACCAAGTGCATTGTAGACATCGGGTAAATCAAAGGTACCCAAGCAATTGAGCGCAAAACAGGAAAGCGGCCAATTGTGTAATGGATGGTCAATGAGCATCTGATAACTGGGCAGATAGTTGACAAGTTCACAGGTGGGTTGTGATGGATGCAACAGTGCGGCCAATGCTGTTGGAACGGAGCCAATACCTCGCCCGATCAAACGGACACGAACCCCTGCATCTTCGAGGAGATCAATGGTACGCAGTAGGTCATAGACACGCTGTCCGAGCATACTTTCACCGAGTTGACTGGCATAGGCGGCATACATGTAGTCCGCGCCATAGGCATCTAGTAAGCCTTTGGAGCCACATGTCAATGGCAAGCTTTGTCCTGTTCCGCGCAGGTCTACGGCCAATAACCGCTTTCCACTCTGGACTCGCTGTTGTAACCACAGATGCGTTTCGATATCGGCCTCGCTGGAGAGATGCCCAACGTAGAGCGTGACATCACCTGTAGGCAAGCGACAGGGGTTATCCAAATCACCATACATGGTTAAAATCACCTGAATGCCCGGCTCTGTTTCAACAGAAAACTGATAGCCTTTGCGCAGGGCAAGATTGCGTCCACCACTGGTACGCAGATAGCGGTAATGGGGCAACTCGGTAGACTGCGCCAGTTTGAGGTTCTGTTGAATTACCTCGATTAGGGTTGCTGGTGTTGGTTGGGGTCTATGTTCTGCCATTTGATGTGCGCGTGCCTGTGTAAAGGCAAAAATTTTCTTGCTACCAAAAGGAACCACTTCGCCATTGGCCGCGTTCAAGTCATCTGGGTCAATCAGGTCTAAGTCTGGCTCCTCCCAAGCAGTATTATCCCCCCCAGCATGTTTGATGAAAAACTTGTACATGGCTTCTCGTGCATGTTGATGAAAGCCATGATCTAGTGGGCCTACACTGAGTTCTGCCGAATCGGGTGAGCCCAAGAGCGTGTGAATGCGCTGGACTTCGTGAAATGCCTGTTGCGCCCCGCGCAGATCAAAGAAGCAATTTTCCTCGGCCAAGATCAACGTTGGGCGGGGGGCATACGCAAGCAGTAAATCAGCCTCATCCAGTCCCAATGCCAGCGAGTGGGGTGGGCATTGTTCAGCATCGGCAGGCAGTTCATTCTCCAAATTGGCAAGCCAACTGGTAATGTAACAATCGGGGGCCGCCATCGTGACGCGTGGGTCGAGGGCTGTCACCATTGTTGTCTGCGTACCGCCACCAGAGCAGCCAGTCACACCGACACGGGTTGAGTCTGTCTCTGGCCGTGCCAACAGATAATCCAACCCTCGTATGGCATCCCACGCCATCCAGCTACCAATAAAGTCGCCCGTCAACAACATGCGGTTGCCGATCATGTTATGGGCAACGGTTGAGCGCGGTGGTGGATTGGTGGTGGAGACACCATCGTCTTCATAAAACTGTCGTCGTTCACCCTGTTCAACAGGGTCAACCATCAACACGGCAAAGCCCTTGCGTACCAAACCCTGCGCAAAGGACTGATAGGGACCAAATGCCTTGCCTTCGGCAGAGTGTCCACATAAGCCCAGTATACAGGGGGCAGGCTGGTCTATGTGGGTGGGTAGATAGAGATTTGACGTGACCATAAACCCTGGGCGACTTTCATAGACGATGTTTTCGACCAGAAAGTCATCAAAGGTCAATGTGCCAGTGTTCTGCACATTTAATGGTGTTCGTTCAGGGAGTGCAGGGAAGCACCGTGCCGCCTTTGCGCGTATCTCCAGTACATATGTCTCTGCATCCGTTTTTGTCTGTAGCCGTGCCAAGCGTTCTGCACGTGCAGCCATGACAGCCCGCACCCGCGCCACATAATATTCGTGGACCATATGTCCATAGCGATTGTGTATCATAATTTTCTCCTTTGTGGTATTACCCTGTTGAACAAACATAACATACAGAGTACAATCATACCGTTGAGGATGTCATCTAGTCAAGCATCTCAAATAAAGCCATAAAATGCGCACAGTCATAGAACAGACACCCGTGACTGTTGATTGCATAGATTATTGAGCAAATGGAAGTTTATTAGTATAATAGAACAAAATGATTACTGGCTCTATTTTGTCAAAGACAGCACGTAAAGGATATTTATGATGCGGCGATTCAATACATCTGGTCCCTGTGACCCAGACAAACACTATACCGTCATGCGCGAAGAACTGGTTGCTACAGGGGAAAAACTGGTTGATGAAGGTCGGTTCTTTACAATTTTTGCCCCCCAGACAGGCAGGCAAAACTACCTATTTTCAGTTGTTGTTTCGTACACTTGAAACGAAGGGATATACGCCCATCTGGGTGAGTTTTGAAAGTTTTAGAAATATCAGCCGAGAAGACTTCTATGAGACATTTGACATTGAGCTTAAAGAAGAACTTGGGCTGTTTGATATCGACATCGATGCCCCTATTAATAGCCATATCAGTCTACAAAGTTTTTTTAGAAAACTGCGTAGCCAGTCAAAAAAAGTTGTACTGGTCATTGATGAGTTTGAAGACACCCCAAAGGCCGTGATGAGTGAGTTGCTTCATGCGTTTCGCAAAATGTATCATCGCAAGCAATTTTATGCGCTTCACGCAATGATGCTTGTGGGGGTGAGTACATTGGTTGAGCAGATAGTTTCGGCATCGTCTGAATGGTCCTCATCCCCCTTCAACGTCTCTGATGAGCTAAAAATTGCCTACTTTACGTTTGCAGAGACAGAGAGTCTGCTTCTTCAATATGTCCAAGACTCAGATCAAAAATTTGACCCAGCAGTCATCAACGCAATCCACGAGAATACACAGGGGCAACCTGGTTTGGTCTGTGCGCTTGCTGCCCATCTCATTGAAGAGAAACCAGACCGCACTCAGCCAATTACACTCAAGGACTTTTATAAGACACTCAAGCATTTTCTGACAGAGCGGCTAGACAAGAATATTCTCAACATCGTTCAAAAAGCCAAGGCCAAAAAAGACTTTATGCTGCGTCTGCTTTTTGAGGACACACCGATTCCCTTCACGGTTGACACACCCGATATCGCCTATCTGGCGGCACATGGTGTGATTCATAATGTGGATGGGTACGTCGAAATCCCTGTACCGCTTTATAGCAAACGCCTGATTACAGCGTTTCGCCCACACATCAATGGGGAAGCTCGACATTACATCACAACCGCGAAAGAGAGCATGAGTGATTATGTGACAGCGGATGGGCTAGACCTACACGCCATGTTACAAAAATATCGTGCGTATGTGCGTCGTCGTGGCTTCCGTGCCTTTGATACCAAACAGCTCAAAGAGGGCGCATGGCACTATTCGCTGGATGGCTTTATCAACTTTGCCATTCAGGGCTTGGGTGGGGATACGTTAATCGAAGTGCCCAGTGGACGAGGACGCACTGATATCTTTATCACCTATCAGGGAAAAAAATATATCATTGAAACCAAAATCTATACGCAGGATAGCTACTTTAAACATGGGAAATATCAACTAGCAGACTACCTGGAGGCCGAGCAACTGGATGAGGGACATTATGTGGTCTTTAGCAATGTGCATGATGCTGACGATGAGCTGGACTTTGACGAACAGATGGACGGCAAGCGTATCCGCACGATGATTGTGCGTACCAACTTTGATCGGTCGAGCGACAAGAAAAGTCCGCCAGAGTCGAAGTCTAACGATGGAGCTTGAAAATCGAGCCAGCTTGTGTCGCCATCGTTGATTCGAGATACGATGGTGACGCAGGGGCGGACGTGAGCGCATTTTACGCAGTTTGATGTGCGCAAGGGGGCGATGATGCAGTATTTGCCAGACTAAATATCAACTGGAAGGAGGGAAGGTCCGGAAGAAATATCCATGCAGTCCTGATCTTCTCTCCTTCCGGTAAAGTTGCAGAAAGAGAAATATCTATGAACAAGCTAACACAACCAATGCAAGAAATCATTCACAACTACAGCGCAGGTTCCGTCGCCACTGTCAACGATGATGGCACACCTGCCGTCTCACCCAAGGCAACCTTTGTCGTCATCAACGATGAGTGCATCGCCTTTGGCAACATCCGCTCACCCAAGACGGTTGCGAATATTCTTGTACGCCCTGCGGTCGAGGTCAACTTTATTGATGTGTTGACCCGACGGGCGGTGCGTGTGGCAGGATACGCCGAAGTTGTGGATAAGACATCGGCGCAAGGACAGGCGTTGATGCCCACGTTTATGGCTCTATGGGAACCGTATGTTGCGGATATGGAGAACTTTGTCAGCATTGCGTTGACACGGGCTGAGTTGATTCTTTCTCCTGCCTATGATGTAGGGTATACTCAGGAGGAACTTTTCCAGACAAATCTTATCAAACTGACAAAATTATCAAATTCACGATGATAGGAGGATTTGAGATGCAGGAATCCAAAATTATTGAAACTGACCTCGGTCCAATGATTAGCGATACACGCATGACTATATATGATGTGATGTTGATTTATGACAAGGGACATGATAAACATTATATTTCATCAAACTACAATCTAACACTTGAACAGGTTCAGTGTGCTCTGGATTACATTGATACAAATAGAGTCCAACTTGAGGCTGATCTTGAAGAGATTTTGCCAAAGATGGCTGAAAGCGAGCGATACTATCAAGCGATTTATGCTGTTCGTCGTCAACAAATTGCGAAACAGCCGATGACGCCCAAACGCGCTGCATTTTACGCCCTGCGTGAAAAAAATCGTCGGGCTAAAATTGAAAATTCTAGCTACGTGATACCCAATCACCACAAGTTAAATCACAGCCAAGTAGACTATGCCACAGCAAATAATCGTTAGTGACGAACATTGTAGCAAACACTGTCAGTTTATCTTCTATGCTCTTGAACGAGAGGGATATGATGAGTTACTCTCTTTAGAACTCAAAAGAATTGATGAAGTTGGTCTATACTACGGCGCGGATGACGAAACTGTTTGGCGTTTTTGTCAAAAACATGGGTACATTTTAGTCACAGGCAATAGGACAACAAAAGATGGGCATCAATCGCTTGAAATGGTTGTACAGGACCTTGTGGGACCAACAAGTATCCCTGTTTTAACGATTGGTGATTTGGATCGTGTTCTGAACGATAGGGAATATTGCGAACGTTGTGCTGAAGGTCTTGCTGAGATTGTTATGGACCTTGATAATTTACGTGGTGTCACTCGATTATATTTGAACTATAGTTAATTATGTGCAGAAATATCAAACCATTATTTAACTTTGAGCCACCCGCCACCGAAGATGAAATCCGCGCAGCCGCCACTCAATTTGTGCGCAAAGTGAGCGGCTCGACCAAACCATCCAAGGCGAATGAACTAGCATTCGACCATGCCGTTGATGAGATTGCGGCGACCGTTCAGGTGTTATTGGATTCATTGGTGACAACGGCTCCGACAAAAAATCGTGAAGAGGAAGCGGCCAAGGCGAAGGCAAGATATCTTGCAAGGAACAGGTAGCAAGGAACAGGTAGCAAGGAATAGACAGTGATGAGTAAAAAGAAACTAAGGGATATTGCCCATGCGCGTGCGGGGGATAAGGGCAATGTATCGAGCATTGGGCTGTATGTCTATGATGAAACGGATTACCCAGCCGTGAAAGCACAAGTGACACCGGAACTGCTCAAAGTACGCTATGGCAACCTCTTTCGAGGCGATGTCCAATGCTACGCCATCGACCATCTCTACGCGCTCAACTTTGTCATCCAAGATGGGCTGGAAGGCGGTGTCAACAGTTCGCTAA
This sequence comes from Chloroflexota bacterium, assembly GCA_039029935.1. Taxonomy (GTDB): domain Bacteria; phylum Chloroflexota; class Anaerolineae; order Caldilineales; family Caldilineaceae. The sequence continues at coordinate 2,749 of JBCCFC010000400.1, read as the reverse complement.
ATTTAGACGCACATGGCAAGTCGTGGAGCTATTTGTTGTTGGACTTAGAAGTTAATAGTTAATAGTTGACAGTTGACCCACACACCACCACACCATCACACTATCACACCCCAACACTATCACACTATCACACTATCACACTATCACACTGACGCTCGCTGCATCCTCCAACGCATTGATCAGCTTCGGCGCCAAGACTGGCTTGCTGACGTAATTATTCATCCCTGCGGCCAAGTATCGTTCACGGTCGCCTTCCATGGCATGGGCAGTGACGGCGACGATGTAAGGATCTTGTTGTTTGTGTGTGTATTCACGAATTTGCTGTGTGGCGGCGACACCATCGAGGTTGGGCATCTGGATATCCATGAGGATGACGTCATAGGGGGTGTCAGACTGCGCCTGCTTCTTCATGGCCTGCACCGCCTGCAAGCCATCATCCACGATATCGGGTGCATAGCCCATCTTCTTGAGCATCTTCATGATAACCAACTGGTTGACACGGTTGTCCTCGGCAATAAGGATAGAGAGCGGCATCCGCTTTGCCAACGACGGATCATAGCGATGTCCACCTTGGGCTTTGGACTTTGGCTTGGGTTTCGCCTGCTCTGGTTGCACAACGGGTTCAGCCTCGACAACCACGTAGAAGGAAAAGGTCGAACCACGCCCCAACTCACTTTCTACAGTCATATCACCGCCCATCAACTGGACAATACGCTGGCTAATGGTCAGCCCCAAACCTGTGCCACCCCGTTTGCGTGTATGGGAACCATCTACCTGTGTGAATGGGATAAAGATTGCCTCTTGATTTTCAGGTTTGATGCCAATGCCAGAGTCTTGGACAGCAACCTCTAAGCGATACTTGGGCTTGGCTTGCGGTTTGGCTGTGGAGGGTGCATCTGTCACATAATGCCCTTGAACTGCAACCGTAATTTTCCCCTCTTCGGTAAATTTCAGTGCATTCCCTACCAATTTGCTTAAAACTTGCTGGATGCGTGCAACATCGCCAATCAGTGTCGTCGGAACGGTATCGGCAATATTGACAACAAGCTGCAAATCCTTGTTTTTGATATCATCCCTATAGAGCGTCAAGGCTTCATCAATGCATTTCTGTAGCGTAAAAGGCGTCGCATTCAGGGCCAAGATATCCGCATCTAGCGTTGAGAAATCCAGTAAATCATTAATAATCGCAAGCAGAGAATTGCCGCTCTGACGAATTAATTTCGCTTGTTCCTGCTGCTCGACGGGCAAGTCAGCATCCAGCATCATGTCGCTGACACCGATGATGCCGTTGAGTGGTGTGCGGATCTCATGGCTCATATTCGTGAGAAAATTGGACTTCGTCCGATCCGCAGCTTCGGCAGCTTCCTTGGCACGTTGTAGTTGCAGCTCAGACTCCTTGCGTTCTGTGATATCGTTGCGCAGAATAATAAAGTTGGTTGCAACCCCCTCTTCATTAAAGACTGGCTGGAGGTCCGTTTTGGCCCAGTAAGCACTGCCATCTTTACGATAGCTCAGTATCTCTGTTTTGCAGGGTTGGTGGCTCCGCACACATTCACGAAGCTTATTTAGTGCTTCTAAGTTGGTATCCGGTCCCGACAGCAATTCTCCCTGTTTACGCCCAAGAACCTCTTCCTGTGTATATCCGTTTTGGTCGATAAAACTTTGGTTGACCCACTCCGTCTGTCCCTTTGCATCGGTAATGATGACAGCGTTACTGGTGAGGCTAGCAACCATCGATAATTTACGCGCCTCAGTTTCGCTCATATGTAGAGCCTCATTCGATTGGTCGACCTCGGCCTTTGCATTCTGCAACCCGCTTAATGTTTGCGCTAAATTGTCCGCCATATGGTTAAAGGACTCTTGCAGATGCCCGATTTCATCAAAACGAGAAACAGGGATGCGATGTGAGAGGTCACCATCAGCCATACGGCCCGTCAACCGTCCCATGCGCAAAAGCGGACGTTGGATCATCGTATTAAACAGTAAAATCGTCAACGCTACCAAAACAGCGTTAATGACAAGGGTCGCCAGCAAGGTGTTCAAAAATGATGCCCATAGGCGTTGACGCACCCCTGCAATAGAATAGCCGACCCACACTTCACCCAACACTTCCTGATTATCATCTGAATGGATAATATTACGCTGCTCGCGCGTCAGTGGATTTTCACGAAGAATGGTCACAAGATCGATCAGCGCGTTTGGTGTGACGGGCAAGTTTGCCAACGTTGTCGCCACAAACGGATTTTCAGGGTCTATATATCGCGTTAGCGCGTTACCTTCAGGATGAACGATAACTGCATAGATGATATCAGGGTCCGAATTGGTCTGTTGCATCAATTTTTCTAGCAATAAAAAATTATTATTCAATAAATTTTCCGCGCTAACAGACGCCAAAAACCCCGATTCAATGGTGATTTTGCTTTCCAAATCGGTGATATCTTGCCGATAATTTGTATAGATTTGGAATGTGCCAAAGATCAGTTCAGTGACAATCAGAAAAATTGTGGCAATCGACAAATAGCGGATTGCCAAGCTTCGTCCAGGAATTTGGTGTAATAATTGTTGCCAGAAACGATTTATTCCATGATTAGATGTTTCATAAGCACCCAACATTGAATATATTTCAGAATTTTGTCTAGAATTCTGCCCAGAAGCGGGTTTGGGGTTGTGTATAGGTTGTATCCCTACCATTCGTATACCTCAGTTACACGACATACTCACACAATAAAAACTGTTCTGTATTTATTAT
>JBCCFC010000399.1:0-10285 GCA_039029935.1 Chloroflexota bacterium | reverse complement strand
TTTATTTTGGGGGTCATAAATTTTGTACCAATTTCTTACATTTGTACTTAAATTTTTTGCACCAATCTTGGCGACCTCTAAATTACACTTTACATCTTCCCGAAACGACTCCAAGACCTCATACAGCTCCACCCCATCGGTCAAACTACCAATGAGATGCCCTTCCCCCTCTTTAATGACCAACGTTGCCTGTCCACCCAATTGAGTCAGCCGTTCCGCTGTTTTCTCCATCCGCTCTACCCAACCACTATCATCTTCACCGACATACATCGCAATGGGTATATCCACCAAGCGTGATAGGTTGTCAAAATCTGTATCAGTGCGCGGAAAACCAGGAACGACAAGGATTGAATGGAAATAATCGGGGATTATCGTCGCTACACGAAATGTGCTAATGCCTCCGTTGCTGATACCTGTCAGGTGAAATTTACCACCTTCGGGTGCGTATTGTACGCGTATATGGTCTAGGAAATCAGGCATATGTGCTTCTGAACCATTAAAGAACAGCGTACCGTTGGGCGCAACCGGACTCACAACGATCCAGCCATTGGTATTTGCACCCTCTGCCCAGAACGAGTCAAATCCAGCATCGACCATGCTCTTGTTCTGTCCACCCGGTGGCATGGCAACCATGATGGGATAGACTTGGCTGGGGTCAAAGTCGATGGGGAGGAAGAGCGCGTACTCAAGTGTTGTGCCATCGATCATGGTCATGGTCTCGTAGATGTACCCACCGATAACGGCGTTCTCAGGAATTGCTATGGGGTGCTGTAGGGCGTCAGCATCTGTAGTCGGTATGTTTTCTGCTTGCTGGGTTGGCAATGGTTGGGTAGGCAATGGTTGGGTAGGCACACAGGCAGCGACAAGAAAAAGGGCACATAGATACATCACATTCTTTATCATAGATTATTCTCCTGAATTTCAATACAAAACTGTCTAGATTGAAGTCCCAGACTTTGGTATAATGAGGATTACACACTACAATACTATCAACGATCTTTCATGAAACAGCTTGTCAGCTACTCAGCACTTCAGCATGTCAGCTACTCAGCACTTTAGCTGGCTGACTGGCTGAGTAGCTGACAAGCTGTTTTTATACATTCCTATGCAATGAAAAATTAGTATGGGCTAACATGTAATGAATAGCTATTTGATGGAGTCAACTGTATATGAAGACTGAATATTTTGATGTACTGATCGTGGGGGCGGGGATTTCGGGCATTGGCGCTGCATACCACTTACAGGAGCAATGCCCAAACAAAAGCTATGTGATTCTGGAGGGACGGGAGGTACTCGGTGGGACATGGGACCTCTTCCGTTATCCAGGTATCCGCTCTGACAGTGACATGTATACGCTGGGTTATGGATTTAAACCCTGGCGAGATGCCAAAGACATTGCCGATGGCCCCTCGATTTTACGCTATGTTAAAGAGACGGCGACTGAAAACGGCATCGACCAGCATATCCGCTATGGGCATATGGTACAAACGGCAACATGGTCCAGCGAGGATGCAGAGTGGACAATCGAGGCACTCAATAAAGAGACAGGTGAAACGGTCCAAATCCAGTGTAATTTCCTGCAAATGTGTTCAGGCTATTATAGCTACAAAGGGGGATACACACCGGAGTTTGAAGGGCGAGACGACTTTGCGGGAACCATTATCCACCCGCAAAAATGGCCGGAGGACCTTGACTATGGTGGCAAGAAAATTGTTGTGATTGGCTCTGGTGCAACCGCCGTGACGCTTGTGCCAGCCATTGCCGACGAGGCGGAACATGTGGTCATGTTGCAGCGGTCGCCAACTTATATGGTGTCTATGCCGGATGAGGATAAAATGGCCGGGTTCCTGCGCCGTCGCTTGCCCGCCAAAATGGCACACTCGTTGATTCGTCTGCGCAATACTGCCTTTACAGGTTATTTTTATAACAAGACCCGCCGAAAGCCGGAAAAGGTGAAAGAAGATTTGATCAAGGGGGTACGCGCTCAGATTGAGGACCCCGATTATGACATTGAGACACACTTCACGCCACGCTACTATCCTTGGGACCAGCGTCTCTGTCTTGTACCCAATGGCGATTTATTCCAATCAATTAACCAAGGCAAGGCGTCGGTTGTGACAGACCAAATTGACCGTTTTACCGAAAACGGCATCCTGCTCAAATCGGGTGAAGAACTTGAAGCCGACATCATTGTTACAGCCACAGGGCTAAACATGGTGGTGCTGGGCAATATTCAGTTTGTTGTCGATGGAGAGACAGTTGATTTTTCGCAGACCTACACCTACAAGGGCATGATGTATTCGGATGTTCCCAACATGATCGCAACCTTTGGCTATATCAATGCATCATGGACACTACGTGCTGACCTCACATCCGAGTATGCCTGTCGTGTCCTCAACCACATGGATGAAAAAGAGGCACGTATCTGTGTCCCACGTCTGCGTGAGGAAGACAAAAACATGGATGAGCGTCCTTGGATTCAGGACTTCTCGTCGGGCTATATGCAACGCGCCATGCATCTTTTCCCCAAGCAAGGCGACCATGAGCCTTGGGTGAACACGCAAAATTATCACCGCGATAAGCGAATGATTCGCCGTGCCAAGATTGAAGATGGCGCATTAATTTTTGATACACCAGTGCTAGCATAAGATATCAAAACAAAAAAACGCGGATACGGAAGAACGCGGATAAAATTTGAGTTTTATCCGCGTTCTTCCGTATCCGCGTTTTTTTTGTTGCTGTTTTAGCCTTTGATACCAGTTAACGCAATACCTTGAACAAAGAGTCGTTGTCCAAAGAAGAAGACGATCAGAACAGGCAGCAACACAATGACAGCAACGGCCATCATGTAGTGGAAGTCGATGTTGCCGTATTGACCACGGAACATGTTCAGCCCCACCGCCAACATCTGTTTGTCCATGTCACGCAGGTAGATGAGTGGACGCAGGAAGTTGTTCCAGTTACCGATAAAGGCAAAGATAACAACCGTTGCCAACGCAGGTTTTGCCAATGGCAACAGAATGCTCCACAAAATACGCCACGACGACGCACCATCCAGCCGCGCCGCTTCATCCAAATCAATCGGAATACTCATAAAGAATTGGCGCAGCAGGAAAATGAAGAACGGCCAACCCAACCATGATGGCACCATGAGTGGTAGCCATGTGTTGTTCCATCCGAGTCTCGTGAAGAGCACATACTCAGGAATAATCCGAACTTCATCGGGCAGCAACATGGTCGCCAAAACCAACGCAAAGAGCACATCTTTGCCCGGTGCGCGCAAGCGAGCAAAGCCATAGGCGGCCAGACAACAGGAGAACAGGTTGCCCACAACATTGTTGACCGTGATGATGACCGTGTTGATCAACATCTGGTTAAAGTCCAGATACGCGCTCCAGCCGTCGGTAAAGTTAGACCAGAGTGGTGGGTCTGGAATCCACTGCGGTGGATAGATAAAAATTTGGTTGGGTGGTTTTAGTGCGGTGGACAGCATCCACAGCAGTGGCAGGATAAAGATACAAGCCCCAGGCAAAACCAGAGCATAGACAAATGTAGCCCGCATAATTTCGCGGGTACGTTTGGTCTTATACCAAGGTGTTGTTTTGACGACACGGCTTCTCAATGTACTACCGGACGATGGGCCAGGAACGGTTGCTTCTGATACACTCATTGTTTCTTTCTCTCCTAAAATACCCCCTCCTAACCTCCCCCAGTTTGGGGGAGGAACTGCTCTCGACTCTAGCGAAAACAGTTCCCTCCCCTAGCAGGGGAGGGTTAGGGAGGGGTCGATTTTAACGCTCGCCACCTTCATAATAGACCCAGTGTCGGCTGGCCCACAGTTGAGCCAAGGTCAAGGCAAGGATAATGGCAAATAAAATCCATGCCAAAGCGGATGCGTAGCCCATCTTCAAATATTGGAACGCCGCCTGATAGATATAATATACATAAACAAAGGTCGATGTGCCGGGGCCACCTTGTGTCATGACCAGTACATCGGTCAAAATCTGTAGTGAATTAATCGTGGAAATCACAATCACAAAGAATAACACAGGTGAAAGCATGGGGACGGTTACATGACGAAATTCGTGCCACCAGTTGGCGCCATCAATTCTGGCCGCTTCATAGAGTGTGATTGGAATCCCCTGAAGCCCCGCCAAAATAATGATCATGTTGGTCCCAATGCCCCATGTGCTTTTGACAATCAAGGCAGGCATGGCCCAGTCTTGGCTGGCAAGCCAGAGTGGTCGCAGTTCGCGTGGCAAACCCAACAGCCCCAAAACATAATTCACCAACCCGACCTGTGGGTTGAAGAGCCAAATCCACAAAATTGAAACGGCAACACCGCTGGCAATCGAGGGTAAATAGTAAATCACCCGTAGAAACGTTGTGCCGGGTAGATTTTGATTGAGCAGGATTGCCACAATCAACGCCCCGATTGTACCGATAGAGACGGCCCCAAATGAATAGTAAAATGTGTTGACGGTTGCCGCCCAAAATAGTTCATCTTCAAAGAGCAATTTGTTAAAATTGGCAAGTCCGACAAATTCTAATGATGATAACCCTGTCCAGTTTGTAAAGCTAAAGACCAAAGAAGCGATGACGGGGCCACCTGTGAACAGAATGAGGCCAATAAACCATGGTGCAATGGAGATGTAAAAGTCACGCCGTTCTTGTTGTTGAAGTGTGAGCGGCTTGCGCCGCATGATACCTGCTGCTTGTGCCATAATTTTCTTAGGTTTTATTTTTCAGTATTCAATCGTTCGGTAGTTTGGTATTCGGTACGTCGGTATTCGGTACGTCAGTATTCGGTATTCGGTAGGTCGGTATTCGGTAAGTCGGTATTCGGTAACTGACCGACCTACCGACTTACTGATTAACGACCTACCGACCCACAGACCTACCGACCCACAGACCTACGCCGCGTTCAAGCGTTCCGTCGCTTCATCCAAAACAGGCTGGCCTTCTTCCATGATGGCTTCCAGCGCGGTGGCGACATCCGTTTCACCAGACCGCAACAGTGTTGCATGGCGACCTGTGATGTCATTGATTTCCGCAGCAGCCAATGTTTGGTATGGGCTACCTGTGGTTGCATAGTTGTTGAGTGCATCAATGAAGTACTCAGCATTGTCTGGTGCAACGTCAGATTCCATCCATGCGCGGTAGCCAGTCTCACGTGCGGGGCTACCACGACCTGTGTTGCCCCACATAAAGATCATACCATCCTCAGAGAGGTATTCGCTCATGTAGTCCCAAGCCGCAGCAGGATTACCGCTATTGCGTGTAATCATGTATCCTGAACCAAATGAGCCTGTGGCGCGTGTGACAGGACCAGATGGCATGGGTGCAACATCCCATGTAAATGTGGCAAACTTGGTGAATGTTGGTGCATTCCAAGAAGCGGCTGGACGCATAGCAATACGGCCAGACATCCAAGGACCTTGCTCAAAGGCTTCAGACTCGGCTGGTGTTGGTGCAGAGCCATCCTCATGGATGATGTCTACCCAGAACTGACAGGCTTCGCGTGATTCCGGTGAATCGAGCAGCAGTTGGGTTTCGTCCTCATTCATGAGTGTGCCACCCCAACCACCAAGAGCCGGGCCATAAGCTGTGTTGCCAAAGCCAGGATAGCTACCTTCCCAGCCCCATGTTGGCAAATCACCAGAGAGGTCCGTCATCTGTGCAGCAACCTCACGCAGGTTCTCAAAGGTCCAATCCTCATTTGGATAGTCCATGCCCAGCTCGTCAAAGAGGTCACGGTTGTAGCCCAAAATCAATGGACCGTGATCATATGGAATACCATGCTGAACGCCTTGGAAGCGATAGAGACGCAGTGATTCTTCCCAGATACCACCGACATTGAACGCTTCGTCCGCATCGACATAATCCTGAATCGGAATCGAGATGCCTTCAAAGGCCCATGGGAAGGCACGGCTACCATGTACATAGATAATGTCTGGCAATGTGTCCGCAGCGGCCCATGTGGGAACGATCTGATTGTGATCACCCCATGTGTTATAGGTAATTTCAATGCTGATGTCTGGATGGTTTTCCATATAGATGGTGTCAAACTCATCCTGATGTGGACGGAAGGCCGCTTCCCAGTGGCGACCAAAGGTTAATGTGACGGTTTCTTCGGCTGGTGCAGCCGCATCCCCAGAACCACCCCCTGATGGTGCAGGCGGCGCACAGGCAGCCAACATAGCGGCTCCCGCAGCACTTGCACCCATCAGTTGGAGAAAATGGCGACGTGACATAGAACGATGTGTCATGTAAACTTCTCCTTTAATTTACAAGTAGTAGATACATACCATTAGCTAACGAATGGCAATTCTGTCTCTATTCTATGTGTTTCGTAAAATCTTGTCAAATAGAGAGATTTTTGTAATGTGATCATGAATTCTCATCATTGTTGAATGGACAGCAATGATAGCCCTTGGATATAATAGTCAACAGAAATAATCAGATTCGTTTAATCGAAAGCAACAATCAGCGGGGAAGGCGAACTTATGAAACGCAAAATACGCAGTGTCAAACGACGTGACATCCAGATTGACTATGATCTCTATCGGGTCAATGTCCCCATACCGGGTATCGCTGACGCCCATCTTAGTGTGCTGGATTTACATCCCGAAGGCGCAACCGAGACCATTCTCTTTCAGCATGGCTTTGCGGGCGTACTGGAGTCGTGGGAATTTCAGATCAACCACTTTGCGCGCAACTATCGTGTTATCGCCCCCGATCTACGCGGACATGGACAGAGCGATGCGCCCTATACGCAGTATACCATGCAGGAGTTGGTCAGCGATTTGGATGCCATTGTTAAGTATTTGGACCTACCCGAACGGTTCACCTTTGTCGCACACTCCTTTGGTGGGTCGATTGCGGTTGAGTATGCCACCGCCTACCCTGAACGCATTGACAAGCTTGTGTTGGTTGCCACTGCTGGCGAATACCCCTTGCCAAAGATTGCGCACTTTGCCTTTCGTATCCCTACCCCCATTCTGCGCCCACTCTGGCAATTTCGCCCCCGCTGGGATGCAGAACTCCATGTCTTCAAACGCCTAGCCTCCAATAACCTATTGGCATGGAAGGGCTGGGACAAAATGCGGGCGTTGACTGCCCCGACACTGGTGTTGACAGGTGAGCGCGATTTGGTCTTTCCCCGTTTTGTCTTTGATGATGTCGGTGAAACTATTCCCAATGCAGAGATCAACGACATTGGTGCCGCCAAACACAAGGTCCAGCTTGAACGACACAACGCGGTTAACCGCGCTATCGAACGCTTTGTCCAAAACAAAAGCCAGCAATCGTGGCGGGCGCATGTTGACCAATCACCCAAACTCCAGAACCGTGTCTGGCTATCTCGCTATGCGAAAGAAACTCCCCCCTCGCTGCCTATCCCAAATAGACCGCTGACCACCTTTCTCGAAAGCACAGCCGACTGGCTTCCCAAACGCACGGCCATCTCGTTCTATGGCACAAAGTTCACCTATCGCCAACTCTATCAGCAAGTCAACCAATTTGCCCATGTCCTTAACGGCTTGGGTGTACGCGCTGGCGACCGTGTGATGATTGTGCTGCCCAACATGCCGCAGTTTGTGGTGGCATACTATGGTGCGCTCACCGTGGGTGGTGTGATCGTGTTACCCAATCCTGATGCCGACGCTGCGATGATTACCCAGCAGGTACACCAAACCACCCCCAAGGTGCTGATTACACTGGAGGAGTTTGGTGAGTTGGCCGCAGCCATCCGTGCGCATACCTCAATTGAGCATGTGCTGTTGACCAACTTGGAATCTGCGGTCTCTAGTCAAATCTACCAACAATTAATGAACTGGTGGGGGCCAGCCCGCTCGCGTGGGCAGAAGACAGGGTCGCAGGCGGGGACACAGGAAGAGTCAACAGCCGTTTCTGCCGATAGCATGGCTTTGGATATGCAAACGTTGATGGCCGACGCACCTGTTACGCCCTTTGCGGGCCCTGTCACCAGCGATGATTTGGCCGCTGTTATATTCACCAGCGGCACAACCGATGCGCCCAAAGGCGTCTGTCTCACCCACGAAAATCTCGTCGCCAACACACTGCAAACACGTCATTGGCTCCCGGACGCCCGCTATGGCGAGGAAACGATGTTGACTGTCCTACCCCTGATTCACAGCTATGGCATGACCAACGCCATGAACCTGCCCATTGCCATCGGCGCAACCATGGTGCTATTGCCTGTTTTTGAACTAGAAGATGTGTTGCAGCATATCAAACAACACAAGGTCACGCTCTTTCCCGGTGTCCCCACCATGTATATGGCGATCAACCAAGCACGCAAGGTTCGTCAATATGGCTTGTCATCGATCAAAGCCTGCTTAAGCGGTGCTGCCCCCTTACCAATTGAGGTACAGGAAACGTTTGAAAAGTTGACACGCGGCTTTTTGGTCGAAGGGTATGGCTTGACGGAGGCTTCCCCTGTCACCCACGCCAACCCCATTGAACTGGATGCCAAGGATGAGCGTAAAATTGGGTCTATCGGTATTCCCCTGCCCAACACCGATGCCAAGATTGTGGATATGAAAACAGGCGAGGACTTACCGCCCGGTGAAGTGGGTGAGCTTGTCATCAAAGGGCCGCAGGTGATGAAAGGCTACTGGCCGCTGTCACCCGAAGCCAACCATGAAACGGCACAGACGCTCAAGGATGGCTGGCTCTACACAGGCGATATCGCCGTCTGTGATCATGAGGGATTCTTCCAGATCATCAGCCGTAAGCGTGATACCATCATTTTTGGTGAATATAGCGTGTATCCGCGCGATGTTGAGGAAGTAATTTACGAAAATAACAAGGTGATGGAAGCAGCAGTTGTGGGGATCCCCAGCGATGACGATGAGGGTGAGGGTAACCAAAAAGTCAAAGCCGTCGTCGTCCCCCGTCCCGGTGTTGGCGCAGGCATTGATTTGACGATTGAAGAGTTACTTGAACTCTGTCAACGGCGACTAGAACCTTATGCAGTCCCTTGGAAGATTGAGTTTCGTGAGCAATTGCCCAAGTCCTTTGTGGGCAAGGTGCTACGACGGTTGCTTGTGGATGAACCAGAGAAAAATGAAGCGGGGAAAGATGAAATAGCGAAAGAGGAGGGTTAGATTATGTCAATAGCAAATGCAACGACAGTGCAATTATCGGAACCATTGGTAAAACAACTACACAATCAAGCGATTGCTGTGGGTTTGTCCATCAGTGAATTAGCCGAGAAGATCATTCATCATGGGTTAATTCAGTTCGATTTTTCAAAAAACCTTTGGCAGGAGGATGAGCCATCTGAATCCACGTCAATTCAAGCCCTGCCAGAGCAGGCTGTGCCTCATCAAAATGGGGAGGTAAAGTCAACGCCTTCTGTTGAGTGGGAGAGTACGTCACAGTCAGCGATGAATGGTGCAAGCGAAGATGAAGATGATGATTTTGAAACAATGGAAGAGATTGTGGCAAGAATTCGCGCGCTGCCAAAGGACCCAAGGAATTTCCGTCCAGCCACAGGGACATTGGACGACGTTTTAGCTGCAATCGAAGCGAGTCCAGTGCCTCTATACTCTCCTTCTCCTGAAGAATGGGATGCTGAGTGGGAAAAAGTTGATAAATTGATTCGTAGCAACCGAACATAAGTACGGTACATTATGAAAGGAATCATTGTAGACTCATGACAGACTACCTCCTTGATACAAATCATCTAGCAAAGTTGATCATACCAACGCATCCGCTCACGAAACGGATTCACAAACAAATTCGTTTTGGTGATACCTTTTCAGTTCCTTCTCCAGCATTAGCAGAAATGCTATATGGAGTATTATTGCTATCGCGAGCAGAGGAGGCAATGAGCAATTGGGAACAGTATCGCATTATATTCCACTATTATCATATAGATGAGTTTGATGCCGAAGAAGCAGCGAGATTACAAGTACGCTTACGGCGCGAGGGCGAACAACTCCAAACAGTAGATGCGCTCATTGCTGTAGTAGCGATACGCTATGACTTGACATTACTCACAACAGACGCTGACTTTCACGCAATCAGTGAACTCAATGTTGAAAATTGGCTAACGACATGAAGCAGAGAAAGAGGAGGGTTAACTTATGACAATAGCAAATGCAACAACGATACAATTATCTGAACCGTTGGTCGAACAACTACAGAATCAAGCGATCTCTGTGGGTTTGTCCATCAGTGAGTTGGCGGAGAAGATCATTCATCATGGATTAAGCCAGTTTGATTTTTCAAAAAATCTTTGGCAGGAGGATGAGCA